>JAJDWF010000107.1 GCA_022825745.1 Dehalococcoidia bacterium
TATCTTCATCGTCCAAATCCAGCCCACGCGCGCGGGCTTCGCTGATGCCGACGCAGCGCATAGTCGCCGCCAGTATCCGCTCCGTAGCGCCGCCAGCAATGAAACGGTTTTCTCGGATACTCGTATCATATTCACTAATGAGCAGGCCCAGGGCGCGCAATAGCTCGTCCAGCACGTCAGGCGAGTTGGTCATTCCGTTACGCAACTGTCGGTAAATCTCCCGGTGCGGCATGTAGATTGTGCTTTGGCTATCCGCCATCGTTTGCCTCCATGCACTCGCTCAAAAGTGGAAACTTACGTGTTCCCGAGGCCGTGCCACGGAAAAATTCCGCGATGAAATCATCGCTCAGCAACGATGGTCCGGATTCAGTACGCAGCAAAACATCTTGGGCTACGACTGAGCTGATTGCCGTCGGAATCTCCGCCGGGTTATCCGGCATCCCGGGGTTGACCGGAACATCACAGCGTAGCAAATACTCCGGCTGCGCCCGGAACAGCTCATTTACCGGCGTCCGATTCACCGTAACCTGGTCTCTGCCATGGTTAATTGCGTCGGCTGGCAGTAATTCCGGATCAATGTAACCTATGCCTCGGCTAAGGCCGACGCCCAGCACGAGGATAGTCGGCGTGGTCCACTCAACTTCTTCGCTGTCACTCTGCACGTTGATCAACGCAATGCTGCTGCTGCCCGAGAACGACGATTTCACGGAAAACCCTTGTCCTCCTACCAGAATGTCCATGCGGGTTTCCTCAAATCCTACCGTCCGCACGTCATTCAAGCCCACGCACCGCATCGCCGCCGCAATGATGTGCTCCGCCGCCCCGCCGGAGATAAACCTATTCTCGTAGAACGACGTGCTGCGTTCGGACAGCAGGAGATCTAACGCCGCCAGCAACTCTTGTAACAGGTCGTCATCACCCTCCAACCCGGCTTTGAATTGTAGAAAAACGGCTCTCGCCGCGGCGTATTGGGACTCGGTAGCCATTACACTGTTCACTGCGCCGAATTTGACGCTTCAGTCCGATGCCGCTGATGACGCCGAATGCGCCGGCTCTTTCAGCAACTCTGCGATTGTAACGTCATAGTGCTCGCACAGCAGCTGCGCCAACTCAGGCGTAACCTCTTTTTGGCCTGCCAGTATGGCATCGAGGTCAGCGCTGCTGCCGGCCAGAGGGAGCAACTGCTCTCGTGTCACGATTTCCTGGTCCAGCAGGAACTCGACCAGCGCGTCCGGAGCGGGGTTTTCTATCGGATAGTGCTCGTCCTCATACTCTATAACCGGATCGGACAGGCGGTCGAGTTCCCTGCCTTCAGCAGTGTCGATATCGGCATCCAGTAGCTCGGAAATGCGCGCCAACGCGGCATCGTATTCCGCCTCAGTTTGGACTTTGGTGATTTCTGCCATTTTGACCTGGTGCGGGGCGGCCCAGTCTGCATTTCCAACCGTCTCATACCAGTCCTGTAACGGCTGCCGGGCATCGGGATGTCGTTCCCAGAACTCGCGCAGAGTTCTTTTTGCGATAATCCTCACGAGAACCTACAGTTGACATTGTAGCATGGCTCGTATCTCAACCATGGTACGTGTCCCGCCGCCAACCCCTCCCCCAAACATACCTTCACCCCTTCATCGGTGGAAAATTCCTGTCCCGCCGATGACACCCGGCCCTTGACGCATCTCCGAACGCCCGTTCATAATAGCCGTGTGCACATCAAAAACCCCGGTCTATAGCCAGCCAGAGGTGAATCCAGCCAACCGTCGGTCGTTCACGGCCAACCCTGTCAGACCAAAATCGCAACCGGCCCAGGTGGCCAACGCCGCTCAAAGACCTCACTCCTCACCGGCGCGTGCCCCACTGGTGTCCCCGGGTCCGACCGAGCCCGCGCGCAAGTGTGCACCCAGCGCACCGAGTACACGAAAAAGTAGGTCAAATAGTTGCGTGCCCATCCGGCCGTATGCTGACAGCGACCGTTCCCAGGCTAACCTCACCTCTGGCAGACCGGAAAATCCCAACAACCGAATCACCCAAAGGAGCAACCCTCCGAGATCAAACTAACAACCGAATCAGCACGCTCAGCATGAACGTGCTTACGACTACCCCGCCAACGCGGGAATGATGTGCTCGCCGAAGGCCCGCACCTCGGCCTCGGGCGGCGCGAAGGTCAGGCAGGGCATCAGGTAGATCTGGTTCACGCCATGCTGGGACATTTCCCGGATGCGCTGGGTGCAGTGTTCCGGCGTGCCGACCAGGCCCATGGCGTCGCATAGCTGGGTGTTCACGTCGTCGCTGACGAACTGGGTCAGGTCGATGGCCTCCTCCCAGTTGGGGGCGTGCCCCAGGTCGGGGTAAACATCGCGAACCGCCTGCGGAATCTCGTAGTCGGGCAGGTCTATGTCAGAGTAGGGCAGCCAGTTCGGGCCGCCCCACAGCAGAGCCCAATGTACCGAAACGGGCCGGGCCAGCCGTCGCGCGTCGTCGTTGCTGTCGGCGACGCAGGTCCGCACGGCGAACACCACGTCCAGGTCGTCCAGGGTGCGCCCGCTGCGCTTGGCTCCCGTCTCCAGGTGTTCCAGTGCCTTGCCGACGATGCCGGGCGTGTAACCGACCAGCACCAGCGCGCCGTCGGCAACCTCGCCGGCCAGTTCCAGCGAACGCGGCCCCGACGCCGCCATCAGCACCGGCACGCCGGCGCCACCATCGCTGCCGGCAAAGTCCAGGCGGTTGGTCAGCCCGCCGTAGTCCACGGATTCGCCGGCCAGCAGCGCCTTGACTTCCATAATGCACCGGCGCATCTGCCGCAGTGTGGCCGGACGCCGGCCGATGGTGCTGGCCGAGGTGTAGCCGGTGCCGATGATGAACTTGGTGCGGCCGGGCGCGATTTCCGCCACCGTCTGCGCCGCGCCGGCCAGCACCGACGGAATGCGGCCGAAGGGATTGGTCACCGCCGGGAACAGCCGCAGCCGGCTGGTGGCGCTGGCCGCCAGCCCCATGGTGACGAACGTGTCCCGGCAGATCATCTGGCTGTCCAGGATGCCGGCGCCGTCAAAGCCCGCGTCCTCAATCTTCCCGATCAGTTCCAGCAACTCCGGCATGGGCGACGTGCCCGGCACGCGCATTGAAATCTTGATTCCGTCCGACATAGGTATTGCCTCGCTTGGTACCAAATTGGCCTGTGAGTATGGATTGCAGGGCGTCAGTATAGCAATCTGCGATTACAGCGACCGTGGGACAAAGAAATCGGCGATGGCTCATAGCAGAGCCGTCGCCGTCGATTCGCTGCCAGCGTGCCGAGTACGGGCTAACGGAGCCGTCGCAATCGGGGGTCCAGGGTGTCCCGCAGCCAGTCGCCGAAGAGGTTGAGGGCCATCACCACGATGGTGATCGCCAGGCCGGGCATCAGGGACAGCCACCAGAGGTCCAGCAGGTTGTTCCGGCCCTCGGACACCATGATGCCCCACGCCGGTTCGCCGGGCGGCACGCCCACGCCCAGGAAGCTCAGCGACGCTTCCAGCAGTATGGTCTGGCCGACCAGCAGACTGATGATGACCAGCACGGTGTTGACCACGTTGGGGAAGATGTGCCGCCACATGATCACGTGGCTGGGCACGCCGGCCACGATGGCCAGGGTGACGAAGTCGCGCTCCTTGATGCTCAGCACCTCGCCGCGCACCTGCCGGGCGAACCGCGCCCACACCGTCGCCATGATGGCGATGACCACGTTCTGGATGCCGGCGCCGCCCTGGATCGCCACGATGATGAGCGCAAGCAGGATGGTGGGGAAGCCCATGACGCCGTCGCAGACCCGCATCAGCAGCGCGTCCACCTTGCCGCCGATGTAGCCGGAGGCGACGCCGAGGGCGGTGCCCACCAGCGCGCCGAAGCCCAGCGAAATCAGGCTGATGAACGCCGAAATCCGCGCGCCGTAGATGAGCCGGCTGAGTATGTCCCGCCCCAGCAGGTCAACGCCCAGCGGGTTCTCCGAGGTGGTGAACGGGGCAATCCGCTGCACGCCCTTGAGCACGTCCGGCTCCTGCGGGTCGTAGGGCGCCAGCAACGGGGCGAACAACGCGCATACCAACAGCACCAACAGCACGATGGTGGGTATCCACGGGATTCGCGCCGCGCGAAGCCGGCCAACCCCATTCCAGGCGCTGCCCAGCGCAGTTCTCGTCGTTGCGGTTTGTACTGCCATGGTCAGGCTCCGTTACTGGTACCGGATGCGCGGGTCCACGTAGGCGTAGAGGATGTCCACCACCGTGGACAGGAAGATGTAAAGGAACCCGGAGGTGAGAATCGTCGCCATGATGACCACCGTGTCCCGTTCCCGGATGGCGTCCAGCATCAGGCGACCGAGGCCGGGCCACGCGAAAACCACCTCAACCACGATGGCGCCGTTGAGCAGGCCGGCAAAGCTCACGCCGCCGAAAGTCAGCACCGGTATGATCGCGTTTTTCAGGGCGTGCTTGAAGATGACCAGCCGTTCTTGCAAACCCTTGATGCGGGCGAACTTCACAAATTCGCTGTCCAGGACTTCCAGCATGCTGGAGCGGGTGAGCCGCATGAACCCGGCCATCACGAACAGAGAAATGGCGATGCCGGGCAGGATGTAGTGGTCAATGCCGCCGCGCCCATAGGTGGGCAGCCATTTCAGTTGCGCGCCGAAGAACATAATAAGCATGATGGCAACCCAGAACTGGGGGGCCGACATGCCGATGATGGCCAGCAGTTTGCTCAACTGGTCGAATATGGTGTTTCGTTTGACCGCCGCCAGCACGCCTAACGGTATGCCCAGGATCATGGCGATGAACAACCCCACCGCGGCAAGCTGCAACGTGGGCGGGATGCGTTCGGCCATCATCTCGCTGACCTGGCGCCGGCTGGTGCCCGACACTCCCAGGTCGCCCTGGACCAGGTTGAACAGGTAGCGGCCGTAGCGCTCGTAGGCGGGGCGGTCCAGCCCGAACTTGCGCCGGATTTCCTCCAGCTCAGCCTTGGTTGTATCCGGCGTCGCCATGGCCAGGGCGATGTCTCCCGTGAGCTCGGCGCCGAAAAACACCACCATGCTGAGTACGATCAGCGTGATGATTGACTGGGCGATGCGGGCGGTGGCGAAGCGGAGCATCGGGTCACGTCCTCAGTGGCGTTACAGGGTGGTAGGGGTGGGTTGCTACCCACCCCTTTCGTTCCGGTAGGCCACGGTTATTGATTGACTTCGACCGTCCACAAAGCGCTCATGTAGGGCGCGAGGGGCCAGGGCGTCCAACTGGTAACCCGGTCGCTGACGCCGTAGGGCTGGTTCAGGAAGCCGGGGGTGAAGTCATAGTGCTTGTCGTGAATGGTCCGCAGGGCTTCGTAGTACGCCTGATGGCGCTCGGCCTGGGTGCCGATCATGGCGCCGGCGGCCAACACCTTGGCGGCGATGTCCTGGTCGAAAGCGATGTAGGCGCCCTCGCGAGCGTAGCGGCCCAGCATCCGCCGTCCGCCGTCGTAGGTATTCTCGTTGGTGCGTACCAGGTACTGCCCGGCGATTTCACCGGCGTACTGGACTTCCTTCAAGCTCACTTCCTCGCCGACGTTGACCTCGCACTCGATGCCGAGCACTTCTTTCCAGTTCTGGCAGATCAGGGTGGACAGTTCGACGGTGAGGGGAGCGCCGGCGCCGGTCCAGGTATGGATGGGGAAGACGCGACCCTCGTTGAAGCCTGCGCCGCCCGGGTAGCCCGCGTCGGCCATCAGCTGCTGTGCCTTGTCGGGATCGTAGGGCAGCGGGCCGAGGTCGGCTTCGAAACCGAGACCGGACGGGCTACCGATGCCGTGCATGCCGTCAATCTCGAAAGCGTCGGAGCCGCCGTAGAGGGCCTGAATCTTGGTCTTGTCGATGGCGTAGTCCAGGGCCTGGCGCACGCGAAGGTCGTGGCACATGATGGGCAGCCCATCGTTGTCGGTTTCACGGTCGCATCCGTTGGCGTTGATCCAGATGTGGACCGATTCGGGGGCATAGACGATGCGCCCGCCGGCGTCCTGGATCTGGCCGACCACTGTGTTGTCGGCTTCGATGATGTCCACTTCACCGGCCTGCAAAGCGGCGACGCGAGTGGAAAGCTCGGGGACGACGCGCAGCGAAATCTGGCTGAACGGGAAGGGGCGCTCCTGCCGCAGGAAGTAGTCCTCAAACCGCTCGTACAGAATCTCTTCCTCGTAGCGGTGGCTAACTACCTTGAACGGCCCAGGCAGGCCGGGGTCGGGGTTTTCTTCAAAGGCCTCCGCCTGCTGGCAGACGTCAACGGGGGTGCAGTTTTCGATGGTCTGGCCCAGCGGGAGACTCTGCCAGTAATCCACGGATATGACGGTGCCAATGGCAGTGTTGTCCACTTCGGACACGGCGGCGCCGAAGAAGGCCAGCGGTTCCTTGAAGGAGTACTTGAACGTGTCAGGGCCGGTCACTTCGCGGCTGGTGATCTCGCGGGCAATCCGCACGGTGGACACGCCGGCCGACTCCTCGGTTACCGCCCAATTGGCCATGAACGCGACGTCATTGACGTCCAGCTCCTCGCCGTTGTGGAACTGAATTCCGGGGCGGATCGTGAACTCCCAGGAAAGGCCGTCGTCAACGATTTCCCAGTTGCTGGCGATGCCCGTCTCCGGGTCTAGCACCAGGCTACCGTCTTGCAGGCTGCCGCCGATGAGCCAGACCTGACCCAGACGGTGCCACAGGTTGTTCTCGCCCTGGGCGTACTTTGAGTTGAACAGCTCGTTGCCCTGGGTGGTCACCATAACGGTGAACTTCTCGATGTCCCCGGACTCCATTTGCATCGCCGGGGCTTCGGTAGGAGAAGGCACGGCGGTGGCGGCCGCCCCGCTGGAAGTCTGCGGCGCGGTGGTGGCCGGGGCTGTGGTTTCTGCGCTGGGCGCGGCCGGCTCGCCGGCGCCTCCGCAGGCTGTCCCTGCCAGCAGCAGCAACGCGGCTGCGGCGGCCAGCAGAGGCAATGGCAACATTCGTGCAGCAAATTTCGTTGTCATACCGTCCTCCTCCGACGACTAGTATCGTGATACCCGTATCCGTCACATTACGACCGCAACTCAGCGTGATTCGCCGTACCTGCAAAACTAAGAGATAAGATTGCGTATGTCAACGCACTATTGCCGAATACTAACGGTTTACGACATTGTAATCCGTGATAGTTGCCGTTTTTGCGGTCTGTGCGATGCAGAAATGACGGTAGGGGCTTTGAAGCGTCTGTCTTGCCACTGTGCGGCTTTGACGGTTACACTGCCGGCACTAATACGAGGGGAGGCGTTTCATGGTAGCCGTCAAGTACACATTGGATGATTTCGTGCACGAAATGGAGGAGTTGCTGGCCGGCCAACCCAACAACGAGAGGATCTTTGACCGGGGTTCGGACCATCTTTCCCGCTTGATCGCCAACCCCGACGCGATTCCCGAACGGTTCCGCCAGCCGGTCGGTTCAGGAAGCAGGGCCAACCACGGATCATGGCTGCTGCACCACAGTCCTGACAGCGGGTTGCTGGTCACCGCCGTGGTCTGGGGGCCGGGCGACCACGCCGCGCCGCACGACCACCGCACCTGGGGCATGATCGGCGTGATGGACAATGCCCTCACCGAGACCCGATTCCGACGAGTGGACGACCGGGAGCGCGAGGACTGGGCACAACTGGAGCGCGACCGTTCCGCGGTAGTCAAGCCGGGCGAGATCAGCCTGCTGATTCCCGAGGTGGATGAGATTCACCAGATGGACAACTTCACCGACCGTCCCACCGTGGAGATCCACGTATATGGCAACGACCTGCGCGGGCTGGAGCGGGTACGGTACGACCTGGAAACCGGCGCCATCAAGCAGATGATGACCGAGAAATACGACAACTGCTAGGGCCAGCCCCTTACTGTTTCTCACGGAGATGTTCCCATGTCCGCACCAATAACCACCGCCCAACTGCTGGAACTTTTTGACGGCGACACGCCTTTCGCGCTTATCGACGTGCGTGAACCCGGCGAATACAACGCCAGCCACATTCCCGGGAGCAGCCTGATTCCCCGGCGGATGCTGGAATTCGACCTGCCGGCCGCCGTGCCTCACCCCGGTACGCTGGTGGCGTTATGCGACGATGACGGCCGCCGCGTGGCCAGGGCGGTGGATACCGTGGAGCGCATGGGCTATTCCAACGTGGCCTGGCTGGAAGGCGGCGTGAACCGCTGGATGAGCCTGGACCATCCGACGGAGTGGGGCGTCAACGTTCCCAGCAAAGACTTCGGCGAGAAGATGGAAGTGGTGCATCACGTGCCCGAAATCGACGCCATGGAACTGCACGCGCGCATGGAACGCGGCGACAAGATGGTGATCCTGGACACGCGCACGCCGGAGGAATACCGACGCTTCTGCATACCGGGGGGCCAGAGCCTGCCGGGTGGCGAGTTGGCGCTGCGGATCACGGACGTTACCGCCGACCTCGACCCTGATACTACCGTCGTAATCAACTGCGCGGGCCGCACTCGCAGCATCATCGGGACCCGCGTGCTGCAGCGCATGGGCCTGGACCGCGAGGTCGTCGGCCTGAAGAACGGGACTTCAGGATGGGTGCTGGCCGGGTATGAACTGGAATCCGGCGCCGACCGAGACGAACTGCCGGGTGTTTCCGAGACCGGGCGCGCCGCCGCCGAAGCGTATGCCGAAAGGTGCGCCGAGGAGGATGGTGTTCGCTTCATAGACGTTACGGCGCTGGACGAACTGGTCAACCGCAGCAACCGCGAGAGCGTGTACTTTATCGACGTTCGCACCAGCGACGAGTACGAGATGGGGCGGCTGCCGGGTTTCCGGTGGTTCCCGGGCGGCCAGTGCGTCCAGCGCAGCGATGACGTGGCAGTGGTAAAGAACGCTCCGATTGTGTTCTGCTGCGACGGGAAAGCCCGGGCCGGCCTGGCCGCGTCCTGGTATCGCCAGCTGGGATACGGGGAAGTGTACGCGCTGGACGGCGGAACGGCGGCGTGGGTCGCCGCCGGCCGGCCGCTGGAGTCGGGCCTGAGCGTGGGCGCCGCGTTTGACGGATCCATCGGAGGTGCCGGAGAACCGGAAATGCTGGTGGAGGCGCGAGACACCATCCGAACCGAGTCTCCCGAGAATCTACGCGACAACGGTTCCGCCGTGACGCTGTTCGTGGACACCAGCCGCGACTTCGCTCGCGGACACGTGCCCGGCGCGCGCTGGGTACCGCGCGGCTGGCTGGAATGGCAGGTTGGGGACTTTGTGCCGTCAACGGACACGCGGGTCGTGGTGACCTGCGGCGACGGCCGGCAGTCCCTCCTGGCTGCCGCGACGCTGACGGAGCTGGGCTATTCCGACGTGGCCGCTTTGGAGGGAGGCATGATCGCGTGGTCGGCGGCGGGATTGCCGGTGGAGGAAGGGCTATCCGGCGTGATGCGAACCCCCGGCGACATCGTGTTCAGCGGCCCCGACCGCTCCTACGCCGACATGCAGCACTACCTGCGCTGGGAGACCGAGCTGGGCTTCAAGTACGCCACCTGATTGTTAGGGGACCTCTACCAGGTCGCCTTCTTCGGGGTTGGGCTCGATTCGCAGCGTCTGCACGATGCGGTTGAAGATCCGCTGGTCGTCGTGGGAGTCAGCCATGTGCCGCGTGGCGGCGTCTTCCGCGCGCCGGCGGTCGTCGAAAATGTCGTACCACCCGCACTCGGCGCAGTCCACGCGCCATTCGGTACGCCCGGTGGGTATCTGCTCCGCGATCTCCACTATGATGTGCAAAGTCGTCATCCGGCGTCTCCTTGCTATGCTGCCAGCGGCGGGATGATTGTTGCCGCTGCGCTCCGTGGTGTCAAATGCCGGCCTGCTTTGGGCGCGGGTCATGGGTATTGCCGACGGGACGCCGGCGTGGGAAACTGGCATGGCGTCGGCGGAAGGCCGACGAGTTTCACGCGAGGAGACGGCAACCCATGACCACCCAACAAAATCAGTCCCAGGCCCAGGAAGGCGACGCGGCGCGTCCCGATTTTCTCCAGATGGACGGCGCGGCGTCGGATGATGCGCAGGACGAAAGCGATACCTGGTACGGGTGGCCTCACCGGAAAGTGGAGCCGGTAACGCTGCTGCGTCCGGACGGCAAGACGGAGCGCGTGCGAACGCCCGTGATGGAGTTGGAGGGACTGATCACGCCGACCGAGTTGCACTACGTGGTCCAGCACTTCGGCGTGCCGGAAACCGTATCCGCCGGCGATTGGTCCCTGTCCGTGGACGGCGAGGTGAAGAAGCCGCTGCGCCTGTCTTACGACGACGTGCGGCGGTTCCCTTCGCGTTCGGTTCGTACGGTCATGGAGTGCTCCGGCAGCGACGCCACCTTCTTTGAATACTTCAAGGATGAAGGGCCGCGTCCATCACGCACGCAGGAGCGTATGATCCTGTCCGGCAGCGAGTGGACGGGCGTACCATTGGCCGCAATCCTCAACGAGGCCGGGTTGACCGGACGGGCCACGCACGTGCGGGCGGAAGGCTGGGACGAAGGGGTGCCCGCGACCGCCGCCGAGGGCACGGAGCCGTTTTTCTACGACAAGGGTTTGCCGATGCAGAAGGCCCTGCATCCCGACACTATCCTGGCCTACGCGCAGAACGGGCAGGTCCTGGAGCACCTGCACGGCGCGCCGATTCGCCTGCTGGTCCCCGGCTGGTCGGGGAACTGGTCGGTCAAATGGCTGCGCCGGCTGGAAGTGTTGGACCATGAGCCCGACTGTTGGTACCACTACAACTTCTACTACTACGGCGACTCTCCCGACGATCCCAACAAGGAACTGATCACCACCATCGGCGTCAAGTCCCTGGTGTCCCAGCCCAACGACGACACGCACACCCTGCCGGCCGGGCAGCACGTTGTGCGGGGATACGCCTGGAGCGGCAGCGGGGCGATCACGCAGGTGGACGTGAGCGTGGACGGCGGCAAGTCGTGGCAGCCGGCGCGGCTGGAGGAACCGGCCGAGCGGTGGATGTGGCGGCGCTGGTCCTGGGTGTGGGACGCCACGCCGGGTGAGTACACGGTGATGTCCCGGGCGACCGACAGTGTCGGACAGGTCCAGTCCCACGAGCCGCGCTACAACAACATGCGCAAGAACTTCAGCGCCATCGTGGGTTACGATATAAAGGTCGAGTGATCGACTATATTGCCGGAGTTCACCAACAGGTGTTGCCATGACCACGGTTGCCAAACCCGAACCCATCGCCGTCGAGCCGGCGGCTGAACAGCCTCTTCAGGCCCCCCTGGCCGGGGAGCTCCGCATCAACCTGTCGGCGCTGGGCATTGATGCAAGCGCGCCGGGCTTCGCCGAGCGGTTCTTCCAAATGGCGAACGACAACGAACTCTACAGGCTTGAATTTTCAGCGCAAGGAGAACTGGTTGTAATGCCGCCAACCGGCCACGACGGTAACGAAGGGGAGCAGGGAGTCAACTACGGCCTCTACGGTTGGGGATTGAACAACCCCGGGCGCACCTATTCTCAAACTGTGCAGTTCAGCCTGCCCAGCGGGGCGCAATACATCCCCGATGCTGCCTGGATTACCCAGGAACGGTACGACGCGCTGCGCGGTGGAGACTACAGAAGCACGATTCCGGGCGCACCTGACTTCGTGGTTGAAGTGCGTTCGCGGACCGACCGCGTGACGTCCGGCTTGGCCAAGATGCGAGAGTGGATGGACGGAGGGTCGCGGCTGGGTTGGTATATTGACCCCTACGAGCGGCGAGTCCACGTTTTTCGTGCCGGGCAAGAGGTTGAGGTTCTGGACGACCCGGAGATCCTGTCCGGCGAGGACGTGCTGCCGGGTTTCGTGCTGGAAGTACGCCGGCTGGTGTTCGCCCGGTACGCCGAGTTGAGCGACGATGGAGACTAGAGTATGACCACCATCTCATCCATTCTCGAGCAGGCCCCGGTGGTGGCCGCCGAGTGGGCCGAGGGGCGCGCAGACCGCCAGCAACGCACCAAGGCCGATCCCGCCGATTACGCGCGACTGGCGCAGATCGGGGTTCCGCTGATGGCGGTGCCCACGGATCTGGGCGGAACCTGGGAAACTCTGGAACAGTCGGCGCGGCCAATCTGTTCCATGTTGAGGACTTTGGCCGGCGGCGATCCTTCCATCACCCTGGCCAGCGCCATGCACCATTTGGTGCTGTCTTCGTGGCGGCTGCCGTCGGTGCCTGAGCCGTACACCAAGGGTTGGATTGCGCAGCGCAACGAGGTTTTCGACAGCGTGCACAGCGGATGCTGGTGGGGCACCATCGTCAGCGAGCCCGGTTCCGGCGGCGACACCGCCCGCACCGCCAGCGTCTGCGAACCCGACGGCGTCAGCGAGTTCGGGTATCGCATCTCCGGGCAGAAGCATTTCGGCAGCGGCTCAGGGCTGACCTCGTTCATGACCACCCGCGCCTTGGCCTCGGGGGAGACCGCCCCCGACCTGTTCTTCATGGAGGTGCGCAACCACCCCTGGGACGGGTCCACCGGGCTGACGCTGACGGCAGAGTGGCGCGGACACGGCATGAAATCCACCAACAGCCACGCCTTTGAGTTTGCCAACTTCCCGGCGACGCGGGTGGCCTGGCCCAACCACCAGGCCGAATTGATGGGAGCCAACGGAGGTCTCGGCGCGGCAGCGTTCCTGTCCGTGGTCGTCGGGGTGGTGGATGCGGCGATGGACTACGTGCGGCCCCGTATGAAGAACGGCATGGCGTCGGAGCCGGGCCTGCGCGCATACCAGCAGGTGGAGTGGGCGCACGCCGAGCAGGAGGCCTGGCTCATCGGGCAGGCGTGGGAAGGCGCGATCCGGTGCCTGGAAACCAACACCGGAAGGCGAGAACTGCTGTTGGCCAAGGAAAGCGTGGCCCGCCTGGCCGAGGACTGCATGGGCCGGCTCTGCAAGTTGACGGGAGGCAGCGCCTACACGCGATACTCTCCGCTGTCGGTGTGGTACGACGACGTGCGGGCCTTGGGATACTTGCGGCCGCCCTGGGCGCTGGCGTGGGACCAGGTTTTCCAGCAGAGTCTGGCGGAGTGACCACGTAGCGGCATTGCCTATCGAGTAGTAGAATAGTGGCGTTATGGTTGCTTATGCGGTGCGCAATGTTGCTGTCATCACCTCGGTTGGGGCGATGGTGGTTACGGTGCTGTTGATTATTTTCTTTGGCGCATGGGCGGTGTCGGCCAGCGCCGATGGCGACCTGTCGGGCGTGCTTTCCAGCGCCACCACGGGGTTCAGCGGCCAGCCTTTGGCGGATGCGCAGCAGCCGGGCCAACCGGGAGCGACGGCATACGCATCCCTCTCCGGTACCGACAACGTGCCGCGACTGGCCAGCGATGCCGCCTCGGGCAACGCGCCCGCCGACACGTGGTGGGGCAAGGCCCTGCTGGGCGCTTGTCCGCTGCACTAGACGGTTCCCGCCGTATTCATTGGGAGGAAATCCCGTAGATGTCCACCAGTTCCCTGATTCGCCGGCCCGAGGGCCGTTTTCATTATGCCTGGGTCATCCTGGGCATCCTGGCCGTTGTCCAGATCTTTGGGCAGTCCATTTCAATGTCGGCCGGCATCATGGTGCCGGAGCTGCGGGCTCCGCTGGATGAGGGTGGCCGGTTCGGCTGGTCGGCGGGCATCATCGGGGCGGCCCTGGCCGGGTACTACCTGGTGGGTTCCCTGACGTCGCCGTTCAGCGGGCGGATGGGCGACCTGCTGGGCGCGCGCAAGCTGCTGATCGCCGGCGGAGTGCTCTTCGGCGGCAGCATGATCCTGATCGGGTTCATCACCCACGTGTGGCAGTTCTTCCTGGTGTACAGCGTGCTGCTCGCGCTGACCTCGTCCATCACCATCGTTCCCCTGATGGCCGCCATCAATCCCTGGTTCCGCCGGCGGTTGGGCCTGGGCATCGGGTTGATGTGGGCGGCCGGCGGATTGGGCGCGGCACTGCTGGCGCCGGTGTATTCCATACTGCTGGAGACTTTCGACTGGACCACCACCTTCGTCATCATCGGAGTGGTAGGCGGCGGAGTAACCCTGGGCCTGGTCCCGTTCTACCGCAACCAGCCGGCGGACAAAGGCGTCCGAGCTTACGGGGCGACCGCCAACGACCAGCCTACGGCGTCGTTCAGCGCCGAGGCGGCCAAGGTACGACTCAAGGTATTTCAGCGGCAGATGCGCCACACCCGCGCATTCTGGAACCTGCCCGTGATTCACGGCCTGGGGTGCGCCGGGCACGGCATCGTGCTCATTTTCGTGGTGGACTTTGCCGTGCAGCGGGGCATCGACTTCACCACCGGTGCGGTCATCCTGACCATCGTGCAGATTTTCAGCATCGCCGGGCGTTTTGCCGTGCCCATCATCACGGAGAAAATCGGCGGCAAGCCCATCATGGCCACCGCGCTGGCGATTCAGGCGCTGTCGGTCGTCATCCTGTTCTTTGCCCAGGACGTGTGGGCCTTCTACCTGTTCGGCGCGGTATTCGGCCTCGGTTTCGGGGGCGAGATGTCCGCCTACCCCGTGGTGAACCGCCAATACTTCGGGACGGGGCCGGTTGCCACGGTGTACGGGTTGCAGATTTCCGGCGCGATGATGGGGCACTGCATATCCACGGTGGCCGCCGGGGTAATCATCCAGTTCATCGGGTACGAACCGGCGTTCATCCTGTCCATGGCGTTCAGCGGACTCGGCGTGCTGATCATCCTGACGCTGGAAACCACCAAGCGGGAGCTGATACCCGACTGGGAGGACCAACTGCCTCCCGAGGCGAGAACGCCGGGACTGGCGCCGGCTACCGCGCCTCCGGCGGCGGCCGCGGCCGGCGTGGCGTTCGGCAACGTGGGCGCCAGCGGGGACGGCAACTAGAAGGAGCCAATTGCGTTGAACACCGAGCTTGCTTTCCTGTGTGATTCCGCCACCGACGACCGGGGGAAACTCCACGCCCTGGGCATCGGTATCGATTCCGTTCAGGGTGATTCGATTCCATTGACCCACCCGCGCTTTATCATTGTGTGCGTGGTCAATTATTCCGCCGCCGAAGCCGGCGAAAAGCGCATGGGAATCCGGCTGCTGGATCCGGACGCGCGGGACACCATCGCCCCGATTGAGCAGGGGATTACCTTTTCGCCGCGTGAGGGAGTAGTCGATGCCAAGGCCCGCATCATCGTCGAGGTCAACAGCGTAACCTTCAACTCGGCGGGGCCGCACGCATTCCACGTCGTGATTGACGGGAGCGAGATGGCCCGGCTGCCGCTCAACGTCAGCCGGCGATCCGGTTGATGTCCACCGAGCAGTCGGTACCGATCCTGCTCGCCACCGGCAACGGCGACAAACAGCGGATGCTGCGGTGGCTTCTGGAGGGCCTGCCGGTGCAGCCGGTGACGCCAGCCGAGGCGGGCATTTCCGCCGCGCCGGACGAATCTGCCGACACCCACGAGGCCATCGCGCGGGCCAAGGCTGAGGAATGGTCCAGCGTGGCCGGCATGGCGGCCATCGCCAGCGACGGCGGGCTTCTGGTTCCCGCCCTGGGAGCGAATTGGGAGAGTCGGTACACGCGGCGATTCGCCGGCCCGGCTGCCGACGACAGCGAGCGCCAGCGTCGGTTGTTGGAGTTGCTGAAACCCTATTCCGGCCCCGACCGCGCCGCCGCCTTTGTTGAAGGGCTGGCTATCGCCGACGATGGGCGTACGCTGGCCTCGTGGGAGGTGCAGGGGGCTACAGGCCGCATCGTGGACGGCCTGGACAAGGCGGGCGAACCCACGGACGGCGACGGGTTCTGGGTTTTCCCACTGTGGTACTTCGCCGAGTTCGCGCGGACTTACGACAAATTGACGGAGGCGGAACGGGCCAGCCTGGGCGACCACTGGGAAACGCTACGGGGGCTGGTGCGCGAGTTTGCGATGGGTTGGTTAGCGTCAGATGGGTTACAATGACCCCGCACCACTCTGGCCACTAGGATTTTCTCTTGACTGCTGCTCAAACTGACGCTGCTGCTCCGGCTCCCGTCTCCGTGGAGGATGTTCAAGCCCTGCTGCGCGACCAGGCTTACATAACGGATCGCGGATTGGCCATCGCCATTTTCCTGGCGCTGAAATTGCAGCGTCCCCTGTTCCTGGAGGGGGAGGCCGGCGTGGGCAAGACCGAAATTGCCCGGGCGCTGGCCGCCGGACTCGACACCGACCTGATCCGCTTACAGTGCTACGAAGGGCTGGACGTGAACCACGCGGTGTACGAGTGGAACCACACGCGGCAACTGCTGGAAATCCGGCTGATGGAAGCGCGGCGCGGCGCGGATGAAAGCGTCGATGCCGACATCGACGTGTTCAGTCCGCAGTTCCTGATCAAGCGGCCCCTGCTGGAGGCCATCGACGAATCGCGGGATCGCGCTCCGGTGCTGCTGATCGACGAGTTGGACCGTGCCGACGAGGAATTTGAGGGTTTCCTGCTGGAGTTGCTGGCCGACTATCAGATCACGATACCGGAACTCGGCTCGTTCCACGCCGCCTATCCGCCGGTGGTCGTCATCACGTCCAACCGCACCCGCGAGGTGCACGACGCGCTCAAGCGGCGGTGCCTGTACTACTGGGTGGACTATCCCGATTATCAGAAAGAGCTTCAGATAGTGACAGCGCGGCTGCCCGATGCGCCGCGGCAGTTGGCCCAGCAGGTGACGTCGTTCATCCAGGAATTGCGCGACACCGAGTTGTACAAGATCCCGGGCGTCTCCGAGACCCTGGACTGGACCTCCGCTCTGATGGCCCTGAATATGCGGCAGCTGGAGCCGGAGGTAATCGACGACACGCTGGGCATCATGCTCAAGTACCAGGACGACATTGAGGCTGTGCGCGGCGAACCGGTGCGTTCCCTGCTGGAACGCTCCCAGAACCGGGGCCCGCGTCGCGGCGGTCGCAGAGGCTGACAGGGTTATGACGAACAAACACAGCGAACGGCGCGTGGTCGTGATCGGCGGCGGGATCGTCGGGGCTTCGATTGCCTGGCGAATCGCCGCGCGCGGGCAGCGGGTGACGCTCATCGACAAGGGGGAACCGGGCAGCGGCGCGTCCAGCCACAGTTTCGCCTGGATCAACGCGGGGGCCAAGGAACCCATCGGTTACCATAACCTGAACCGTCGCTCCCTGGAAATGTGGCCGCGTTTCGCCACCGCTCTTGGCGAGGACGTAGGTCTGCGATGGGGCGGCAAGGTCTCGTGGGAGACTGATCCCGTTGCGGCGGAGCAGTTGCAAGCACGGGTTCAGCAGTTGCAGTCGTGGGGATACCCCAGCCGGCAAGTGTCGGCGCAAGAACTGGCGGAGTTGGAACCGGCGCTGGAAATCGGCCCCGTTGTTGCTGCGGAGTACAGCGAAAACGAAGGGCAGGTGGAGCCGCAAATGGTGGTGGACGCCTGCATCCGCCGCATGAGTGAGTTGGAATCCCTGATCCTTACCGGCGCGGAGGTGATCGATTTCGACCGGGACGCGGACGGCGGCATCCGCGCCGTGCAGACCGACTCGGGAGACTTTGAGGCGGACACCGTGGTGCTGGCCGCCGGCACCGACACCACCACATTGGCCGCGATGTCCAACGTATATATTCCCCAGGCTGAGAGTCCGGGCGTGGTGATTCGCACCACGCCGTTGCCGCCGCTGCTGCACAATGTTCCGGTGGTGTATGCCCCGCCGCTGGGCGACGGGCGCCGCGAAATTCACCTGCGGCAGTGCGCCGACGGCCGCTTTATGATCGGTGAGGGCGACCAGGAGAGCCTGGCCGAGGACGACACGCAATCCCACGCCGACGACTTGCTCTCCCGCGCCGCGCAGTATCTCCCCGGACTGGCCGAGGCGAAGGCCATTCCGGTTCCGGTGGGCTGGCGGCCCATGCCGCTGGACGGATACCCGACCCTGGGGTACACGACCGAGACGCCCAACCTGTACATCGCCCTCACGCACAGCGGGGTTACCCTGGCTCCGGTGATCAGCCAGTTGGCGGCGCTGGAAATCTGCGAGGACGTACGCGCCGACGCGGTGCTGACTCCGTACCGCCCCGAAAGGTTCGCAACGCTTACCGAGGAGCAAGTAGCGGAAATGGCGCATCCACGGGCCGGCCACCGGTAGCGACGCTTTGGCCCAAACGCCGGCCGCTGCCGCGGACCGAACGTCGCCGCGCGGCTGGACGGTCCTGCTGCTCAACCGCCTGCATTACAGCACCGTGGTGCTGGCGTCCTTCGGGTTCGGGTTATTCCTGCCTTTTCTCCAGGCGGACCTGGGACTCAGCTACCTGCAAATCGGCCTGTTGCAGGCCGTAGCGTGGGGTACCTCCGCCGTATGCCTGGTGCCTTTCAGCGTACTGTTCGCCCGCTTCAACCCCAACTACCGGGTGCTGGTGGGTCTGGCGCTGATGACCCCGTTTCTGTTCACCCAGGGCCTCGCCCAGGGCTTCTGGACGCTGCTGGCGTCGCGGTTCCTGATGGTGCTGACCCAGGCCGGGATGACGCCGGCCCGGCCTTTGCTGCTGCGGTGGTGGGCGGCGCCGCGCCAGTATTCGACGGTAACCGCCGTTGGCCTGTCGCTCCACTCGGCGTTCATGGCCGCCGCATTGACTTTCAGCCCCATCATCATCGTGGTGCTGAACAGTTGGCGACTGGCCTACTTCCTACAAGCCGGCCTGCTGGGCGTTCATCTGCTGGCTTGGGCGGCGCTGATACGGAAAGCGCCCCGGAGCCTGGAGGAATCCGCGGAGGCTGCCGCCGGCGACGACCGCGACGCCGATGAGCGGATAGGACACGACGAACGAACGTCAACGCTGTTCGGGGTCTTGATCCGGTACCCGCACGCCTGGTTGCTGGGCGTGGTGATGCTGTGCCTCTCGGCGTCCTGGACCACCGTGCTGACATTTCTGCCCATCATATTGGAAACCGAGCGTGGGGTTACCATATCCGCCGGCAGCATATTGTTCGGGTTCCTGTACTACGTGCTGGTTCCCGGCGGGATGTTCGGCAGCTGGATTTTCAACCACATCAGCAACCGGCGGGTGATGGTGATGCTGCCGGCCTTGCTCAACCTGGTGTCCACGTTGGGGGCGTTGCTGGCCGGCAACGAGTTCATGGCGGCAGTTGCGCTTACCGGGATGGGGCTGGCGTGGGTGTTCGTGCCGGCGATGGAAATACTGCCCTTCGAGTTCAGAGATATACGTACCCGCGAAGTATCGGTCATAGCCGGGCTGGTGCAAACTTTCAGCGCAATCGGATTTGGCGGCGGCCCGGTGCTCGCCGGCGCACTTGCCGAGAGTACGGATTCGCTGGTCACCGGTGTCCTGGTCGTGGGGGCATTGACCGGTTTGGCGGTGCTGGCGGCGGCGGCATTGCCTCGACGATTCGAGGGCCGGCTGGTGTGATAGTATTCCGCTGATGACCACCAATTTGACCGTGAACCTGCACACCGCGCCCGCCGATGCCGGCGAGGGCGCGATCCTGCCGAACCTGCTGATGTTCGGCGAGGTGCTACGCCGCCTGGGTCTGGAAGTCGGGTCCGCCAACATGCTCGATTTGGTGCGGGCAACCGAGTACATACCCATTGGCGGCAATCGCAACGACTTCCGGCTGGCGGCCCGGTCGTTGCTGGTGCATAAGCAGAGCGACCTGGCCCTGTTCGATGAGGCTTTCCAGGTGTTCTGGCGTCGGCCGGCCCACGGGCGCAGCATGCGCGACCTGCGTTCCATGGGAGAAGAACGGCGTTACCGGACGCCACGGGTTGCGCCGCACCGTGAGGACACGTCCGACGGCCCGCCGGGCGACCTCGAATCGGAAGACGCGAACGACCGGCAGCCCGTGGTTGACCTGCAACGCTCGTTCAGCGCCCGGGAAGTGCTGCGGCAGCGTGACTTCGCGGAGTTCACGCCCGCAGAGGTATCCGCGGCCCGTTCCCTCATGTCCGAACTAGCCTGGGACCTTGGGCAGCGTCGCACCCGCCGGCCGACCTTGGGCGATGGCAGCGACATTGATTTGCGCCGTTCAATGCGCCGCAGCCTGTCGCACGGCGGCGAGATGCTTGAGCTCGCCCACCGGAAACGCAAAACGAAACCGCGCCCGCTGGTCCTGATCTGCGACGTCAGCGGCTCCATGGAGCGCTACACGCGAATGCTGCTCCATTTTGTGCATACCGTCGCGGCCAGCGGCCAGCAACTGGAGGCGTTCCTCTTCGCCACGCGGCTCACCCGCATCACCCGGCATCTCGCCACTCGCGGCGTGGACCAGGCGGTAGCCCAGGTTGCCCACGCCGTGCCCGATTGGGCCGGCGGCACCCGCATTGGCGAGGCGATCAAGACCTTCAACTACCGCTGGGCGCGCCGCGTCCTGCGGGGTGGCGCGGTGGTGCTGGTTATCTCAGACGGCTGGGATCGCGGCGAGCCTGAGCTGCTTTCCCATGAGATGGCGCGGCTCCAGCGCAGTTGCCACCGGCTGATCTGGCTCAACCCATTGCTGGGGTCTCCTACCTATCAGCCGTTGACCAGGGGTATGCAGGCGGCCCTGCCCTATATCGACGACTTCATGCCCGCGCACAACCTGCATAGCTTGCAGGAACTGGCGCGGCACCTGAACCACCTTTCCGACCGGAGGCCGTTACCACCATCCCGGCGTCCATCCGATGCTCCCGCCGACGAACCCGAGCCCACCGGAACGATTCCGCACGACGGGACTACGGCGGCGCGCTCTCGCCGTGACCTGAATCCCGCGCTGGCTCCGACTTTCCGGCACCCGCTTTGGGGGCATCCCAACATACCAGGCGGGGGCTAACCAGCCTGGCCGGGAGCGATTTCGTGGTACAGGCCGGCCAGCGTCGTGGCCAGGGCGCGGGGCCGTTCCTCGTATTCCGGCGTCGGGTACCATTCGTAATCGAAACTGCGCACAATCGCGCCTTCGATGCTGGTGCGCAGGCTGGACACGATCACCCGGAAGCCCAGCGCGCTGGTCGCCTGTTCGGCGAGTTGCTCCAGAATCACGTTGGGGCAGTCGAAGATCACCATGAACCCGCCCTCGCGTTGCCCGTCGGTAACCCTCGCCCGAAACACCTTGCCGAACAGGTCGAGGTCAACGATGGTATAGCGTCGTTCCGCCGCGCCGTGGTCTGGCCAACCGATGTGAATGTCGCCGCCGACGGTCCAGTGGTGCATGATTGCTTACCGGGATTGAGCGGCCAGGCCCACTCGAACCTGCGCCCACCCGTCCGCCATGCTCCGCTCCGGGAAGGGCGACGGTTCCGGTTCGGGAACCACCTTGACCGCCACCAGCACCGGACCGGGACGGCGCATTAGCTCCTCCATCCCGATGAGCAATTCTTCCAGGTTGTCGTACCGGCAGGCGTGAGCATACCCCGCGCTGCGTGCCATACCCTCAAAATCGATCCGGTCCAGGCCCGCGATGGGCATTCCTTCCGTGGATGTGTGCCCGGCGTCTTCCAGGACGAAATGCACCAGGTTCTCCGGCCCGACCTCGCCGATGGTGGCCAGGCCCGCAAGGTCTGTGCGCAGGGTGGCGTCGCAGTCCAGCACCAGGATGCGGCGGCCGGGTTGCGCCAGGGAAAGGCCCAAACCGACGGCGGGGGCGCGGTCCATGCAATCCGAGAGATCGACGTCCAGGTCGCGCCGCTCGGATACCTGGTGCCACTCACGCAGCGCCGCCGACGTGGACACCACCAGGGCGTCCTGGCGGTGGTAGTTGATGGCGCGGGCGACTTCTCGCGATGGAATCATTCGGATTCGTCCGTTGCAATTTCGGCAGGGTCGTTGGATTCCGATTCCCGTTGAATCTCTTTTCGCCGGGAGGATACCATCAGGTACAGGCCGGCGGGAATCAGAACGCCCCCAAGTATCGCTTTGACCAGGTTGCTTTCCACGAAACCGAGCCAGAGCAGGTAGAATCCGGCCACCACGACAGCCGAGGCCAGCAGGCGGCCGAAAATGTTGAAGGGCTGGAACCTCATGGCAGATGGACCGGATTGATGCAAGTAACGGGGGCGAACCAAATTCGCCCCCGCTTGTCGCCTGAAGTGATGCGGATCGGGTTAGTTGTCGCCGGCCAGGGCGGCGGTGACTTCCTGGTAGGCTTGCTGGGCAGTGCGGCTGGCGCGCTGGCGGAACTGCACCGGCGTGTTCTCGATTTCCGGTTCTACGGCCAGGTGGATGAAGACCGGACCTTCCGTAGCCAGGACTTCGCTGATGCCGGTGGTGAAGTCTTCTAGGTTGTCAAAGGAAAAGACGGCAGCGTATCCGGCGCCCCGGGCTATCTCCTCCCAGTTGGTCACCCCCTCGGAGCCGGGGATGGGCTGGCCGCCGGTTACGGCATAGACGCCGTTGTTGAACAGGAAGTGGTAGAAGTTTTTGGGAGCCTTGGTCGAGGTGGTGACCAGCGCGCCCAGGTTCATCAGCAGGCTGCCGTCGCCGTCCAGCACCATGACCTTGCGGCCGGGCTGGGCCAGGGCGATGCCAAGGCCGACGTTGCTAGCCTTGCCCATCGCGCCGGAAATGGGCAGGTCAAGGTCCTGGTTGGAGGTGACCGAGGGCAGGCCGAACCGGACGTTGCCGGCGTTCATGGTAGGGACAACGACAGCGTCTTCGCGGTTGTTGTCGATGAGGCGGACGGCATCGGTGTTGTTGATCATGGCGGTGTTCTCCTGGGGGTTTCTGGATTCCCGCGAAAGCGGGAATGACGGGAAGCGCACCATGTTCTGCATGGCGCAGCAGTTACGCAGAGGTTTCCTTCTATCGCGGGGCACGGATTTCCCGGGCCCTGGCGGCCCGGACGGAAAGGAGGGTTTGGGACAATGGACGCATTGATCATTGTCCTGGCCGTCCTGGCAGCCCTG
>JAJDWF010000052.1 GCA_022825745.1 Dehalococcoidia bacterium
CGACACGCCGGTGCCAAGGACGATGTTCTCGGTCTTCGCCAGCGCCATGGCGATGAACAGGTCGGGCGCCGGAATGTTTTCCCACACGGTGGTGAAATGCTCGCCGATCCACGCCTCCTTGTAGCCGAGCTCGTCGAGCAGGACGATCTGCGCCAGGTCGTCCTGGAGGGTGCGGGTCGGGTCGGCGCCGGGGGGATGCAGGGGCATTGCGAAGTATCCGACTTCCATGGCGGCCTCCTTGATGGAATGGGTGGAATGGTCAACAAGCTAGTGGGATTGAGGCGCCATGTCAATGCAGTATAATGGCCGCCGCAAATGGGGCCGGGGGCGCACCGTGGTGTGCCGAACAAAGCCCACGGCAACTTTCAAAACATGCGGTTAGGGGTTGAGAATGGCACAGCCGGGTACGGCCGCGGCGCCGTTGCGCGTGGCGATTATCGGGGCGGGTCCGAGCGGTTTCTACGTTGCCGAGCACCTGTTGAATCAGGACGACCTGGTCGTCGAGATTGACATGCTGGAGCGGTTGCCGACGCCTTACGGTCTGGTGCGCGGCGGCGTGGCGCCGGACCATCAGAAGATCAAGGCGGTGTCGGCAACCTACGACAAGATTGCCGCCAACCCGCGGTTTCGCTTTTATGGCCACGTCGAATACGGCACCCACTTGGGCCTCGATGACCTGCGCGGGCTCTACCACCAGATCGTTTTCACCACCGGCGCCCCGACCGACAACCGCATGGACATCCCCGGCGAGGACTTGATGGGCAGCCACCCTGCCACCACCTTCGTTGCCTGGTACAACGGCCACCCGGATTACCGCGACCTGCAGTTCGACTTTTCCTGCGAGCGCGTCGCCATCGTCGGCGTTGGCAACGTCGCCGTTGACGTGGCTCGCATCCTGTGCCGAACCCCTGAAGAACTCGCCAAGACCGACATCGCCGATTACGCCTTGGCGGCGCTGCGCGACAGCCGCGTCAAGGAGGTCACCATGCTCGGTCGGCGCGGCCCGGCGCAGGCGGCCTTCACCAACCCCGAGTTGCGGGAATTGGGTCAGTTGCCCGGTGCCGATTTGATCCTGCGCCCCGACGAAACGGCGCTGGACGACCTGAGCCAGGCGGCTCTGGACAGCGGCTCGGATCGTGCGGCAGGCCGCAAGGTGGCGATGCTGCAGGAATTCGCGGCTCGGCAGCCGCAGGGCAAGGCACGTCGCCTGGCGATCCGCTTTCTGGTGTCGCCGACGGCTTTGCTGGGTGACGACGCCGGCCGACTGACCGCCATACAGTTGGTCAAAAACGAACTCTACGCCACCGACTCCGGCACCCTACGGCCGCGCGCCACCGAGCAGGTTGAGGAATTGCCGGTGGATAGGGTCTTTCGCTCGGTTGGTTATCGCGGCGTACCGCTGCCGGACGTGCCGTTTGACGACCGTCGTGGTGTTATCGCGAACGCGGAGGGCCGCGTGCTCGACGCCGAGGGCGAGGCGCCGTTGACTGGAATTTACGCGTCCGGCTGGATCAAGCGTGGCCCCACCGGCGTTATCGGCACGAACAAGCCCGACGCCCTGCAAACGGTCAAGTGCATGGTGGCCGATCTGGCCGACGGCAAGGTGCTGCGACCGCCCAGCCCGACGGTCGAGGCCGCCGCCAAGCTGGTGCGGGAGCGGCAACCGGAGTTCTTTTCCTACGCCGACTGGTTGCGTCTCAACAAGGTGGAGGTGTCGAAGGGGAAGGAAATCGGGGCGCCGCGCGTCAAGTTCACCCGCGTTGCCGAGATGCTGGAGGCGCGGCGGGAAGGCGCCGCCTGATCCGGTGATTTTTCCGCCAACGGAACGGACTCATCGAAAGACCTCGGCCGCTCCTGCCCCTAGAGTTGCGCCTGACGTAAAGAAGCCGCTGTGCCGCGCAGTGGGCTGAAATTGGAGGCTGAGCTTGACACCGGCGGTGAATACGTCCTCGCCGCGGGCAGGACTGAAGACCTCGGCTCCGGCGGAGAATGTGGTGTATGGGCTCGGCCGGTGGTTCAGATGGACGGTCAGCGTGCGGTTCCAGCCGCTTTCATCCATGCGCGCGTTGCCGAACACCGTGTCGGCCTCACCACCGGCAAATTTGTCAAGGTTCAAGGCTGCGTGAACCTGCATGCCCTTCGAGAGCTCCAACGAACGCCGGGCCGTGAATCCAATCGCCGTGCCTTCTGCCGATTCGACGAGCCCGTTCTTTCTACCTTGGGCTATCTGGCGGGAGACGCGGAAGAACAAGTCACGATGCCCGACGTTGGCTTCGTACCCGAGGGTCCGATCGTAGTTGTGCCTCCCGTCAAGCCCGAAGAAATCATTGCGGAGGCCGAAGCCGGCGGAGGCAAACAGATTGCTCGCCTCGTGTTCGTATAGGCCGCCCGCATACAGGTCGCCGTTGGGCTGGGACAGACTGAACGAAAGCCCCTCCCCCACTCCTGCCACGACACGAGCTCCAGACCCGTGAGATTCTGCCAGACCGCTGGGTACGGTCCTTCCGAAAGCCCCTGTCAGCATGGTTCCCAACGTGACGGCCTCGCCGTCCGGGGAAATGGCGAAATCGGATGTGATCTCGGCATCTCCGGGCAGGGTCACGCGGTTCAGTTGCAGCGGCGCCACGGCATCATTGAACTCCCCGCTGTTGTTCACCAGTCGCCATTCGCCGCTGGCGTCCAACGTCGTCAGACGCGTGAAATCCACCACGCCCAGGCCGTTGGGGAGGGTGGCGATCTTGCGGGCCGACGTTTTCAGCATCCTGGCGAGATTCTGGTGCGTTGTATTCGGAAATACGGCCAGCACCGATGCCAGGGCGGCGGCAACCCGCGGGGAGCCAAAGCTGGTGCCGGAGCCAACACCCGGCGTCACGAACGGGACCCAGACACAGGCGTTGGAAACCGTATCACATCCGGACGAATGGGGATGGCGAACCACGTCGCCCCTGTCGTTCACCGTGTATCCGGCAACGTAAACGACCTTGTCGGCCGCCACAGCTTGCTTGATGCCGTCGAAGAGCGGATCATCGGGACGGACGTGGAAGGCATCCGTTCTTTCGTTTCCGGCACTATGGACAACCAGGAAATTCAGATGATCCCCATATTCGCCCACCAAGCCCTGAGCATCGGGAAGAATGGACAACGATACAAGCCGGATTCCCGCATTGTCGACCTCGCGCTTGAACCACGCATTGGCGTGCCGGGAACCGACCGGTAACCCCGCCTCTCCGTAGTCGATCTCCTCGTAGTCGCCTGTCCGGTTGTAGTTCTGGAAGTACGTAAACGGACGGGATTTCATCTCTTCCGGGTCATCACATTCCACGATGTACGACCAACACGCAGTGCGGCGGATGAGTTGTCCATGCTCACGGGAACCGTTGATGGAGCTGTAGTGATCGGTGGCAGCCCACAGGCCGCGCATCTGTTCGTTGGTTTGGGAGATGCGGGCAAGCGGAATCCTGTCGATACCCGGAAGTGTCAGGCGTCCGCGGCGCTGCGTCGTCGGTGACGGAATCCGCGAAGCCTCGTCAGAAACGCCCCCGTCGCAGCCGCTCAGAAGAAATAAAATGGTTAGAAGCGTTGCGGCCATAAGAGAGGCGCGCATTTTGATTCCCCTGAATTCTCACTGATGATCGAGGGTGTTTGGGTAAAGGAAAAAGTCTGGCGGGTCGGCCTGTTCAGGGCTTAACATGGCTCCGTATGCTGGTGCTGGGCAAGGAACCTCCTGTGACCTGGTGGCCGGCCTTGAAGGAATGTCTCATCGACCCTTTGCTGCGGAGGTACGGAATCCATGGTCTCGACGGTATTGACTCTTTTGGCTGCCCTTGCGTTGGTGCTGAACGCCGGACCAGTTTGGGCGGGCTTGTCTGCTGAGTCTCCAGATCAGGCGGGCTTACAGAATGAGGCTCAGTGTAAACCCGCTGAGTTGACGGACGGAGGAAGGAGCGAAGAAGAATCCATGATCATGGCAACCGTCAAGGTTTATTGCCAATTTCGCATCTTCTGCCCTGCAGAGCACAAATGTTGCAATAACGGCCCCACTTTTTGGTGTTGCCCCCTGCCCGCCACGTGCGATCCCAACATGGATGCCGACGACTGGACGGGGTGTCACGGAGCCCAAGGCGTGAACCCCCTATAGGCGGATTCGGGGAAGGGTGTGACGCCAGGCCCGTACAAGCCGCTAACGTCGCCGGTGTCACACCTGGCGATTCCGGCTCTGCCGTCCACATATCGAGCGACAAACCGAGCGGGAACGGCCGGGCGCTGCCAAGTTGGCATGCCCTGATGTTCCTGGCCTGGCAGGGGTGCTGAAGTTGTCGGTCGGCCTCAGATTCGGCGCCCGTCAATCTCAAGCATCTTCTACCGCGAAAGCGACCAGATTGCGGGTCTCCCGGCTGAACTTCACCCCCACCAGGTGGATCGGCAGGCCCAGGTGACGGCATTTGTCCGCGTAGCCCTTCGCCTTCAATTGCGCCATCGCCCCGCCCGTAGGCGTCGTCTCCGCCGCCTTGAGTTCGAACAGATAAACATGGTTATTGAACCTCACCGCCATCGCCACCCGGCCAAGGCTGCTGCTGTCTTCCACCGCGCCGTCCAACCCGCCGAGGCGAAGTGGGAGTAGAGAACGCTGGCATAGTAGCCCTCGCAACGGGCGATGTCGTTCTTCGTGTGCCACCGGTGCCAAGGCGCGCAACAGGAGCCGATTGAAACTCTGCCGGACTTCGTGGTTCGGGTAGCCCAGCCGGTATAGCGGCTCGCCGCCGAGGTCGTCCTCATCGCGGATCGTGAGATAGCCGGTCTGGAACAAAAGCGCTTCCGGCTCAATCACGTCCATGTCGAACGCCGGTAGCAGATCGCGGGTACCGCGCATGCCCTCCAGAGATATCGATCCAATACCACGCCGTGGGAGCGTCTTGACAAGAAATGACGGCGTGCCGGTCTCGAACCACTAGGGGCCGAACTGGCGATGCGCAAAAAGCAGCAAGGCGTCGAAAGGGTTGTACACCCCTCTTCGCCCAGCCAGTTGTGACCGTTGTACCAGTCGCGGATGCGCTCGCGATCCAGGCCGGAAAGCTCCGGCGCGAACATCTCGTCCAGGTCCGATTCAGTGTAGCCGCAGAGGGCCGAGTAACGCGGATCGAGGGTGAGGTCATAGAGGTTGTTCAGACCGGAGAAAAGGCTGACCTTGGAAAACTTGCTGACCCCGGTGAGGAAGCTCAGCCGGATGTTCGGCGTCTTGTCGACGTAATAGCAGTCGTCCTCGCGAATCTCGCGGAAATTCTGGATGCCGATGGGGGGCTTGCGCCTCATTTATTCACTGCCCCACTGATCCCAGCATGTTCTAGGCTGGCGACCGCCAAGCCGTTCGGAAGCCGCCGGCCTTGTATGTAATATTGCCGGCGATGTTGGGTTGGTATGCCTTGAGGTGTTTGTGCCAGGCGGACAGGTTGTGGGCGCTGATCGTTCGCACCTTCGGCGCTTCGGCGTGAATCAGATTTTCTGCCTCGCTATACAGATGCACACGTTCTTCCCTGTCCTCCGTGCGCCGTGCTGCGGCGATCAGTTTGTTGTAATCGGCGTTCACCCAACCTCCGTAGGTTTGCCCGGAGGCCGGGCTTTCGGAGCTCAATTCCTTGAAGTAATACTCGTGCGGGTCCATCCGGTAGGCGCTGCCCAGCCCTAAAATATCCCACTCGCGGCTCTTGCGGGCCGCGGTCAGCTGGCCCCAATCCATAATCTTCAGGTTCACCATGAAGCCGATCTGGCGCAGATGCTGCTGGAAGACTTGCGCCCCTTCCTTGATATAGTTGTAGCGGTTGAAGGTGAGCATGGTGAGCTGCGTTCCCGGTCGAATGCCCGCTTCCTTGAG
>JAJDWF010000059.1 GCA_022825745.1 Dehalococcoidia bacterium
GTCCGACCTCGCGGGTGTTATGCACGTGGGTTCCGCCGTCCGCTTGCAGGTCCAGGCCTACGATGTCTATCGTTCGCACCTCCGCTATCGCCGCCGGCAGCAGGTTGATCTTGGTGCGAATCAAGTCGGGATGGGCGTCGGCCTCCGCTCGCCCCATGAACCCCACGCCGATGTCCCGACCCTGTTCCACCTCGGCGTTGATGCGCGCTTCCACTTCCTCGGCGAACTCTGCCGACATATTCTCCAGCTCAAAGTCCATCCGCGCCGACCCCGGCCGCATATCGCCGCCCGTGACCAACGCGCCGTAGTCTCGCCAAACCACGCCGCACAGGATGTGCAGCGCCGTGTGTGTCCGCATCAGCAGGTAGCGCCGTTCCCAGTCGATCACCCCATGCAGCGCCGTCCCTACCGCCGGCTGAGCATCTCCATCGATGGTGTGCACCACCGATCCGCCGGCTCGACCCGCCTTGGTGACCTTGTACTCAGCCCCCGTCTCGGCATCCGTGAGCGTCCCCACGTCGCACGGCTGGCCGCCGCCGCCGATGTAGAACGCCGTGCGGTCCAACACAACGGTGCCATCGTCGTTCACATCCGTAACCACCGCGTCAAATTCCGATACGTAGGCGTCGTTCAGGAATAGCAATTCAGTCATGTCACCTTCTCCAAACATCAACCGGAACATCCTCGTTCCCGTCCCCGGCATTATAGCAATTGTGTGCCGGTGGGATGTATCCGAATGTGATGCTAAACTTGGCAACCCCCGATTCAGCAGGCAACCAGCCATCGGGCGCTGAGCGAGCCTGTTGCCGAAGAGGAGAAAGCAATGGCCAGATTGAAAGACCTTCCAGCCGGCGAACGCGACCTGATGATGAAAATCCCGATGCCACATTTCGATGCCACGCCGTTCGTGACGGGCAAACCGCTGTCGGAGCGACGGGTTGCGATTCTATCGACGGCGGCTCTGCAAACCCGCAGCGACCGGGCCTTTGCGTGGGGAGACGCCGGCTATCGCGTCATTCCTGGCCAAACCCAACCCAACGACATCATAATGTCCCACCGTTCGGTCAACTTCGACCGCTCCGGATTCCAGCAGGACTACAACGTTTGCTTCCCTCTGGACCGGCTGCGCGAGCTGGCCTCTGCCGGAGTAATCGGCTCGGTGGCCGACTATCACTACACCGTTATGGGCGCCAATGCTCCCGAACGGCTGGAAGACACCGCACGCCACATCGCGGGGCTACTCAAGCGCGACGCCGTGGATACTGTGCTGCTGGTCCCAGTTTGACCACGCTGCACGTGCGCCGTTGGCGGACTTGCCCATTACATCGAGCAGGAGGGAGTCGGCACCACGCAGATCAGCCTGATCCGGGAGCACACCGTAGCCATCAGGCCTCCGCGGGCCTTGTGGGTATCCTTTGAGCTTGGGCGGCCCCTGGGTGTGCCCAACGACCCGGCGTTCCAGACCCGCGTACTGCGGGCCGCTTTGGAGTTAATGGACGCCGAATCCGGCCCCGTTCTGGAAGACTACCCTGAAGACGTGCCGCCCGAACTGGCCGGCGCTGATTTCAACGGAATGTCATGCCCCATAGACCTGCCGCAGCCGTCGTCCGTCGAACCCGGCATCGTAGAAGACTTGCTGCAAGAAATACATCAGGTTGCTCCCTGGTACGATCTGGCGGTAAGTCAACGCGGACGCACCACCGTCGGCATCAGCGACCTAGACATGGAACAGGCCGCGCGGTTCCTGGCCGGTTACATCGAGGATGAGGCAACCCCGGCCCCACGTGGGGATCTGACCACCGGCCGCCTGCTCAAGATCGTCTGCGAGGACCTGAAAGCGTACTACTCCGAGGCCGCGTCGGCCCAACCGGGAATGTCCGCCAGCATCGCCGTGGAACACTGGCTGTTCAACGAAACCACGCTGGGCAAATTGCTGTGGGAAATCCGTAACACGCGCACCGAGCACGAGGACGACGAGACCAGGTATTTCGCCAGACGCAGCCTGATTCCCGACCGGCAGGTGCAGTACAAGGGCGCCAAAGCCTATGACCCGTGACGGGCGCGCGGTGGCCCCATGCTACAAGTGGCACCGTGCTATAATCCGTCCCAAAAAATCAGTTGATTTATACCGGGATCGTCAAACATGAAACTGTCTTGTCTTCAGGAAAATCTGGCTCGCGGACTCGGCGTCGTGGGCCGCGCGGTGGCCAGCCGCTCCACGCTGCCCATAACCCAGAACGTCATGCTCAGCAGCGATCAGGGAATGTTGCGCCTCTCGGCGACCAACCTGGAAATCGCCATCACCACCTGGATCGGCGCGATGATCGAAGAGGAGGGCGCCATCACGGTGCCTCACCGCCTCGTGACCGACCTGGTGAATTCCCTGCCCTCCGACCGCATCGACCTCGACCTGCGCGGCCCCGATCCCGATGACCCTGACACCGGCGGCGGCAGCGTGCTACACATATCGTGCGGCCGCTCCCGAACCCATATCAACGGCGCAGCCGCCGACGACTTCCCGCCCATTCCGCAGGTTGATTCCGGCTTTGCCACCAACATCGACCCGTCAGTGCTCCGCCAGGGCATCGGACTGGTGGCCTTCTCCGCAGCCTCCGACGAATCCCGACCCGTGCTGACCGGCGTGGAACTCAAGCTGGAAGAATCAAGCCTCGTCATGGCCGCCGCCGACGGCTTCCGCCTGGCCGTGTACACCGGCCAGTTGTCCGAACCCGTCGCCGAGGCTCTCAAAGTCATCGTCCCGGCACGCACCATGAACGAGATACAGCGCCTCGCCTCCGAGCAGAGCGCTCCGGTACAGGTGACCCTGTCGCCCGAAAAAGGCCAGGTCATGTTCAAACTGGAGCACGTCGAAGTGGTGTCCCAGCTATTGCAGGGCAACTTCCCCAACTATGACCAGCTGATCCCCGAACGCTACGAGACCCGCGCCGTCATGGAACTGGACGACCTCAAGCGGGCCACCCAGTCCGCCGCTGTGTTCGCCCGCGACGGCAGCAACATCGTGCGCCTGGAAATGATGCCCCAGGAATCGGGCGAGGGCGGTCAACTCAAGGTCTCCGCCCGCTCCGAAGAGGTCGGCGACAACCTCGACGAACTGGACATCGACCAGCTGGACGGCGAGGACGCCAAGATCGCCTTCAACGTGCGCTACCTCATGGACATAGTGAACGTCCTGGGCCGTGGCAAGGTCGCCCTGGAAGTCACCAACTCATCAAGCCCCGGAGTTTTCCGCCCCGCCGACTCCGACGGCTACGTCCACGTCGTCATGCCCATGTACGTGCAGTGGTAGGCGTCAGATCATAAAGTTCATTTCGCCCACAATCCGCTCCCCCAGCGCCCTTTCGCCGTCAATAGCCACTGACCCGTCGGACAATGCCCGCTCAGCCGTCCACCGACCCGTACCAAGGGCGTTAAACGGCTCCAGACCCATGGTCAGGCGCACGGTGGGGGAATCCGGCGCGGTTTCCATTCGATGGGCGCGCCCGCCGTCCATGTTCAGGGCAATCGTTCCGCCCAGGTCGCCGGTAATCTCGAACACCACCGTCGTGCCGTCGTCCGGTTTCACCTTGCGGCCAACTACAAAGGGCATGGCCATGGCGGTGCGTCCGTAGGCGTGTTGCGCCACCGGGCCGCTGAGGTGGCCGGGGATGCCCAGGGCGCGGCGGATGTCCTGTTCATGCACCCAGGCGTCGTAGATGCGGACGGCCAACAGGTCGGTGTAAGGGCCACGCCCCAGTGGGTTGGGTGTCTCTACGGCGAAATCTTCCTCGGTCATCGCCCGCAGCACGGCAAGACGCTCAGAGGTGATTTCGTTGAACTCGGCCAGGACCTCGGCGCCGCTGAATTGCCGGCGGTAGTCCACCAGGACTTCGTTGCTCTGGCCCACTTCGTTGCGGACGTTGGAGGTGTCGGAGGGTTCGTGTTCCGGCGCGGGGCGACCCAGCAGCCGGCACTCACTGCCCACCAGGTGGGATATCTGGTCCTGCACCGCCCAACCCGGGCATTCTGTGGGCGTAGCCCATTGCTCGGGGGTGAAGTCGGCGCACAGCGCGGCGATGGACTGCCACACCGATTCCATCAGGTCAACCATTTGCTGAGACATGGTTTGCTACTCCACGATGAGATTCTTCTGACGGCAAGTTTAGGGGCGCACCCACCGGCATTCGGGCAGATGGCCTCGGTATCCGCCGTCGGGGCAGGTACAGTCAATATCGTCGCGGCGACGGTAGCCCAGCGATTCCAACCAGCCGTTGAAACCCGGATAAAAGCCATAGCCATCGTCGATGGCGCGGTAGCCGGCGCGCAACGCGGCCAGCACCTCGTCGTGGCTGGGTACGGTGAACTCTTCCGTTGCGTTTGCGGGCGCGACCATCGCTGCTAGTCGGTTACCAGTTCGAGCACGTCCTGGGCAAAGACCATATCCTCCGTGCCCACCTGGTCCGGGTCGTCCGGGCTGGTCAGGTAACGGACGAACAGCCACACGCCATCCCTGGGGTTGGACACCACTTCCGCAGTGGCATCGCCGTGCAGCCGCACCGTCTGGCCCGGCTCAACCTCGAACAGATTAACTATGTCGGCCATACGACACCATCAGAAAAAGAACGTGAGGTTCTTGGCGAGCAGCACGTTCTGGTCAAGGAATACCTGCCGCTGCGCGATGCGCCATCCGCCATCCTCGCGGCGCAGCGTATCCTCGCGCCGCCCCACCAGAATGTCGGTCTCGGTAGCGACGCGGTTCCGGTAGATGATGAAACGGCAACGCAAAGCGACTCCCTCGGCATTAGACGCGCTTGGCGTAGCATCTACGATCTCTACGTTGGTCACCAGGTGGGAGATGCGAGACAGCGGTTCCTCGGCCCAATGGACGCCGGTGAGGATCTGGTTGACGCGGCGAGTGAGCGTGTCCTTGCCCTCGTCGAACCAGTTGATGTCCTGACCCTCTCGCGTAAATTCGCGCTCCAGCTCGCCGAACTTCACGTTGCGGCGCATGGGAACCCAGTAGCGCACGTCGTCGGTGAGCAGGGCCAGCCACTCCTCGTACCGCCGGTCGTCCAGCAGGTTGGCCTCATGGTACAGGAACGTCTCCACATCCTGCTTCAGCAGCAACATCGCCAGCGGGTCATTCGCTACGACCATCACGCCACCTAGCAGGCAGAGCCGTTGCCGTTGTTGCGCCAGCCGGCGAGTTCATCCCAGTCCCTGGCGGCCATGAAGTCGGCCCAACGGCTGTAGAAACCCCGCTGGTTCTGCTCGCCGGCGCGGGCCTTGGTAACGTCCAGCACGGTGCCGGGGATGCTGAGGCCGCCATCCTCGAAGTCGGTGACGGCGTAGCCCATGCCCATCTGGTAGTTGTAGTGGTGCCTCCGGGCCATCGCGCCGCGGCTGGCGGCGTGGGCGTAATTCCAGTTCTCCATGTCGTCCTGCTCGGTCAAACCGCTGGGGCCGGAATACCGAATGTAATACTGACGCAGGAATTCCTTCACCTCCGGCGGCGCGGACTTATCAACCAAGAACCAGCGCCACACTTCGGTCTGGTCGGGGCCGCGCGGATGCCACACGGCGATGCTGCGCGGCTGTCGCGGGAGGTACGACATATTGGGGAAAATAGTGCCGGGGCCGCCCATGATGCGCCACAACTGGCCCTGCCGCTCCTTGCGAGCAATCTCAGACTGGTAGAAGTAATCGGCGATTACCGGGTCGTTCTGGTAAGACGGCACCGGCTGAGCGTCGGCCGGCCGCAGGAAAACGATGGTGCCGTGTCCGCGCTCCGGGAATGATATGTCCAGGGCCCGCGCTCCGTCGCGCTCTCGGGTGTCGCGCCGCCCCTGGCCGGACGGGCCGATGCCCACCAGGTCAACGGAACGGTGGCTGATGTTGTGGTAGCGGTCGCCGATGAAGTTCTCAGCGGGAAATTTCCAGTTGCTGGGGACCAGCCACTTCTCAATGCCGCCGATCACTTCCGTGCCGCCTTCGGCGCCGTCCCAGCCGTCGAACAGGATGTCCAGGTAGGTGCGGAAACCCCCGATATACTCCAGGAAGTCGGGCGCATTTTCGTCCCAGGTTGCCCAGATACCACCCTTGTAGTTGGTCATCCTGGGCACGCGGATGAGGCCCCATTGGGACTTGTCCAGTTCCTCGTGGTAGGCATCCTTGTAGAACGGGACTCCCACCAGCGCGCCGTCGGTGGCGAAGCTCCAGCCGTGATAGGGGCAAGTGAATATCGGCGTGTTGCCCTCATCGTAGCGGCAAACTTTCATGCCCCGGTGCATGCACGAGTTCAGGAAGACGTGAATCTCGCCCTGCCGGTCCCGGCAAAGAATCACCGATTCCTCACCCATGGACGACACGAAGAAGTCGCCCGGCTTGGCTATCTGGCTCTCGTGGCCCACGAACAGCCAGGCGCGAGTGAATATGCGCTCCTGCTCCTCGGCGTAAATGTCGGAATTGACAAATATCTCCCGGCTGACCATGCCGTTGTCATGGTCAACCAGGCCACTGTAAGCGCTGGGTTGGAACGTAATCGCCATGTTGTGCCTCCGGGCGCGTCTTGCCCTGGCGCATAGTATCACAACGAAGTGGCTCCCGCCGACGCTATTCGGCTCGCAACTCTATGCCAGCCAACGACTCCAGGACCTTGGCCACTACCGGATAACCTTCGTCGCCCCAGCCCTCTCCCTGCGCCTGCCGGTACAGCGAGTCAGCAACCTGGCCAGTGGACGACGGGGCTTCCAGACGGCGCGCCAACTCGCAGGCCAGCGCCACGTCTTTGGCCACAATATCGAGCGTACCGCCAGCCTGGTAGGAACCGTCCAGCACGGCGTTGGGAATTGCGTTGAACGCTCGGCTGGCGCCGGCGCTGACGGGGACGATTTCCGCCAGGACAGCCGGATCGACACCACCCATCCGGGCAATGAGCATGCCCTCAATTGCGGCGATGAGGTTGGTATAACCCATGTATTGAGTGGCCAGCTTGGCGACGCAGCCGGCGCCGGACGGGCCGACGTAGAAAATTTGCGCGGCTACTGCTTCCAGGGACGGCAACGTTCTCTCATACACGCCACGATCTCCACCGACCATCATGGTCATGGTCGGAGGCCGGCCGCTGACCGGCGCGTCCAGCATGGCGAGGCCCCGCTCGGCACACGCTGAAGCTACCCGCCGGGCCACGTCGGGGTCGTTGGTGGTGGTGTCCACCAGTACCGCGCCGTCAGCCATGGCCGATAGTACGGCGGCCTCGTTGCCCAGCAGGACCGACTCGACCTGCGCGGGGCCGGGCAGGGAAGTCCATACCATCGTGCTGCCGTCTGCTGCTTCCTCGGCGCTGTCCGCCCAACGCGCGCCGCGTGCCAGGAGCGGTTCAGCCGCCGCTTTCCTCAGATCATACACCACGAGATCAACGCCGGCGTCCAACAGGCGGCCCGCCATCAGGCTGCCCATGGTGCCAACGCCGATGAAGGCTTGTTGCTGCGGCAATGTCATAGCGAATTACCGTTAGCCCATGCGACCCGCATGGTTACTCGTAGTGATCAACCAGCGGGATTTCGTGAAGCGCCGGGATGACCTCCCGTCCGATCAGCTCAATGGAGCGCATGACGTCTTCGTGGGCCATGGCGCCTTCGTTGCCGTAGATGTGCAGGTAGCCGGGATTGAGACGGTCGATGATCATGGAGAGCTTTTCCCGCACGGTGTCGGGGCTGCCCACGATGATGTTGTTGGCTTCCTGGAGTTCCTCGTAGGTCATCATCCTCCCGAACCCGCCGGCGCCGGGCAGCGTGCGCTGGATGCTGACGGCCTCCCGGGACTGGTAGCCGGGCGGATCGTTGTGTTCGCGGGGGCCGCGGTTACGGTGTTCCTGCGTCCACAGGAATTCACGCCCAATCTCCTGCGCCTTTTCATCGGTGTCGGCGCAGAACACTCGCAGCAGGTATCCAAAGTGCTCCGGCCCCGGCTGGAATCCGGTTTCCCGGGCGGTGTCGATGTACACGTCGCGGAGGCGGTGGGTGTGCTCCAACAAGGAGCCGAGGTTCATGTAGGGATGCCGGTGAGTGGCAGCCCACACCACCGACTCAGGGCTGCTGAACCCGGGGAACCAGATGGGCGGGTGCGGCTTCTGCATGGGCAGGACCCACGGGTTCACCTTCCGGTAGTGGTAGTATTCGCCCTCGTAGCGGAACGGCCCCGGCTCGGTCCAGCACTTGATGATCAGGTCGTGGGCTTCCTCGAAGCGGTCCCGGTTTTGCGGCGGAGCGACGCCACCTTGCAGCGTTTCTACAGCCGTGCCACGCACGAAGCCCGATATGATCCGGCCGCCGGAGATGCAGTCCAGCATGGCGATTTCTTCGGCCATGCGTATCGGGTCGTTGATGGCAATCACGTTGCCCAGGATGGCGATCTTGGCGTTGCGAGTGACTTTGGAGATAACGGCGGCATCGATATTGACGGCCGGTTTCATGCACCAGTACGACGCGTGGTGCTCGTTGGACATGATGCCGTCAAAGCCGTTCTGATCGGCGCAGGCGTACTGCTCGTGGTAATGGTTATAAAGCACGTGGGCCCTTTCCGGGTCGAAGTGGGAATTGGGGAAATCCAGTCGCCCGGACTCGTACTGCTCCACATCCGCGTCGGTCACGTGCCCGTAAGGCTGCTCGGAAAACCAGAAAACTTCAACCTTGTCCTTTGGCATGGGGATCCTCCTCGCCGCGGCAGCCGGGCACAACTGTAATGCCCGTTCGGTTACGCAATGGCGCCAGTATAAGGATGGCGCGTCACGCGGGCAACCGGGATCGGACATTCCGGTGCTGCGGAGGTGTTCACTCCGTCGGTATGCGTGGGTTGAAGATGCGCCCGTGCTGGACGAAGGCGACGATTGTGGCCACCGCTGCGGCGCACATGGCGAGACTGCATGCGATTAAGATCGCCAATCCGGCTGGGCCGGCCTCGACTTGACCGTCATCCAAGATGCGAAAGGCCGCCTCAGCAACGATACGCAGGCAGACCAATGCCACCGTGAGGCCCAGCAGTTGCCAGCGGCGCAATGCCAGCCATCGCTTCATGTCGGTACGGAGAACTGACTAGCGTCCCTGGAACCACGCCTGACGCTTCTGGGCGAACGCTCTAATTCCTTCCTGGAAGTCGCCGGTCAAGCCGATGTTGGCGATGGCGTCCGTCTCGGCGTCGAGCTGTGTGGCGAGGTCGGAGTCCCAGCTGCCGTCGAAAAGCGCTTTGACCCGTCCGTAGGCTTGCGTGGGTCCCTGGGCCAGGCGGTCGGCCGTTTCCATGGCGTGGCGTTCGAAGTGCGATGCCTCGAATACCTGGCTGACCAACCCCAGTTCCAAAGCGTATTGGGCGCCGATTGGCTGTCTTGCCAGGTAGATGTCCATAGCTCGGCCCTGTCCCACGATGCGCGGCAGCATGTAGGTGGAGCCGCCGTCCGCCGTGCAACCAATGTTGGCGTAGGCCAGCAGGAACCGCGCGTCGCTGGACGCGATCCTCAAGTCGCACGCCAGGGCCAGGCTGAAACCGGCGCCCGCGGCCACGCCGTTCACCGCCGCGACCACCGGCTTGTCCAACTTGCGAATGGCCATAACGACATCGTTGTGCAGAGCATCGGCCAGACTGCGCAGGTGTTCCGACAGTCCTTCGGGCCCTGCTTCGTCGAGTTGAGCAGTAAAGTCCCGCACGTCGGCGCCGGCGCAAAACGCCCCGTCCGTGCCGGTGAGCAACACAGCGCGGACGTCCCTTGCGCCGGCTGCCGCCAGCGCCTGCCCCAACTCGGCAATCATGTCGGGGGAGAGCGCGTTGCGGGCCTCCGGGCGGTTCAGGCGGATCACGGTCAATGATCCACTGCGTTCTACCAGAACGCGACTGCTCGAACTAGTCATCAGAATCCCCCTGCTACCGTGTCACCGCACCCTCGGCTGCGGAGGACACCAGCTTGGCGTACTTGGCGAGGACGCCGGTGGTGTACTTGGGTTCCATGGGTTGCCAGGCGGCGCGGCGGTCGGTCATTTCCTCTTCGCTGATTTGGGCGTCCAAGCGGCGGTTGGGGATGTCCAGGGTGATGATGTCGCCCTCTCGCAGCATACCGATGGGGCCGCCGACCATGGCTTCGGGGGCGACATGGCCGACCATGGGGCCGTGGGACGCGCCGGAGAAGCGGCCGTCGGTTACCAGGGCTACGGTGTCGCCGAGGCCCTGACCGATGAGGGCGCCGGTGACGGCGAGCATCTCGCGCATACCCGGGCCGCCTTTCGGACCTTCGTAGCGAATGACCACGATATCGCCGTCCTTGATTTCGCCACGCTGGATGGCCTGGAAGGCCGGCTCCTCCTGGTCGAACACGCGGGCCGGGCCTTCATAGACCTTTTCCTGGTGGCCGGCGACCTTGATGACCGCACCCTCCGGGGCCAGGTTGCCCCGCAGAATAGCCAGTCCGCCGGTGGGGCTGCGCGGCGCGTCGGTAGTGTAGATTACCGGCTGGTCGTCCACGATAACGGCTTCGTTGATGTTCTCGGCCAGCGTCTTGCCATTCACCGACATGGTGTCGCCGTGCAGCAGGCCGGCGTCCAGCAGGCGCTTGCCGATGAGGGCGACGCCGCCGTACCGGCTCAGGTCGGCCATGACGTAGCGGCCGCCGGGTTTCAGGTCGGCAATGTACGGAGTGTTGCGGCTGATACGGTCGAAGTCTTCCAGCGTAAGGTCAACTTCGGCTTCGCGGGCGATGGCCATCAGGTGCAGCACGGCGTTGGTGGAGCCGCCCATGGCTACCACCACCGTGATGGCGTTCTCGAAAGCCTGGCGGGTGAGAATGTCGCGGGGGCGGATGCCCTCTTCGAGCATACGCATCACGGCTTCGCCGGCGCGGCGGGCTTCGTCGTTCTTGTTGGGATCGATGGCAGTGAGGGAGGCGTCGCCCGGGAGTGACAGGCCCATCACCTCAATGGCGGTGGACATGGTGTTGGCGGTGAACATGCCGGCGCAGGAACCCTCGCCGGGGCAGGCGTTGCATTCAAGCTCGGTCAGCTGCTCGCGGGTCATGCGGCCGGCGGCGTATGCGCCTACGGCTTCGAATACGTCCTGGATGTTGACGTCTCGCCCCTCGAATCGACCGGGCATGATGCTGCCGCCGTACACGAACACTGCGGGGATATTCAACCGCGCAATCGCCATCATGCAGCCGGGCATGTTCTTGTCGCAACCGGCGACGGTGACCAGGCCGTCCATGCGCTCACCAAAAGCGACGGTCTCGATGGAATCCGCGATGACCTCGCGGCTGACCAGCGATGCCTTCATGCCTTCGGTGCCCATGGAGATGCCGTCGCTGACGGTGATGGTGCCGAACTCAAAGGGCGTGCCTTCGCCCTGGCGGATGCCATCCTTGACGGCGTTGGCGATGCGGCCCAGGTGAACGTTGCAGGGCGTGACGTCGCTGGCGAGGTTGGCTACGGCCACAAACGGCTTTTCAAGGTCCTCAGAGGTGAGGCCCATTGCCATGAGCATGGCCCGGGCCGGAGCGCGCTCGACCCCTTCGGTGATTTCGCGGCTGCGATGCTTCAGCAGGGCTTGCGGGCTGCGAATGGTAGTAGTCAAAACGGCCTCCTCAACGGGCGCGTGCCCGCCACTGTACGGCAAATGTGGGAAACGATTATAGATTGGCCCCGCATAAGCGGCAAGCAAGGACCTGCGGGGAGTCTCAGTGATCCACCAGGGGCGCTTCGGCACCGGGCGGGAGCAATTGGTATTCGAGCACGGTGTTTGACTGGGTTAGAGTCAGCTCACCTTCCTGGTCGATGGTGTATGCGGATTCCCGCATGATTAGCGGGGCGTCTTCCGCTATTTCCAGCCGCTGTACGTCTGAATCTCTTGCCCATTCGTAGATCAGGCTATCCCATTGGCGCAATTTGCCACGGCCTTTGAACTCCGCGCCAGAGCGTTCGGCGTATTCGGCGGTTTTCCAGGCATAGCCGAGCCAGTCGGACAAGGTACTGCGGCGGTAGGAGACGAGCGTGTCTATGGTGTCCGGGCCGTCTTCGAGCCACAGCGTAGTTACTGCGGTAGCGAAGGTTCCGTCGGACTCGGCACCTAACCAGGTTTCGGTTACGAACTGTTGGTGAAGGCTGCCCGACGGTTCGCTCTGAAACTGCTCGCTCTTGACGTAAAGCAGTCGTCCGGCGGTCATGCCGTCCAGCAGGGCCTTTTGGTGCTCTGCCGCATCCAGCGAAATGAGGTCGGATACGGTCGTCGGCGTTGGGCCGTCGCAGGCGAGGGCGGAAGCTACAAAGAGAATGCTCAGGAGCAAGGCCCATCCAGCCCGCATGGCAAAATCCCTCCCGCGTAAACTTGTGGCGCAAGAATAGCACACCTTGAGGTTGACGCCAGGCATGCCGCTTGACCTGCCCCACACCACTGCGCAACCCCGCTATAATGGCCCCGACCATCGCCCTGATGGCCGGGTTGCTGCACTTGAGGGAGGTCCCACCATGGAAATCGGCGTTTCCGTTCCTATTGTTGAGATTGGCGACGACTTTGGCGCGCTGCGCGATTACATCCAGGCCGCAGAGGATCTGGGGTATGCGCATGTGCGTATCCTGGACCACGTGCTCGGCGCGGTGCCGGAGAAACATCCTGAGGTGCCGCAGTTCCCTTATACGCACGAGTCCTATATCCACGAGCCATTCACCCTGATGGCCTACTTGGCCGCCGTTACCAAGCGAATCGGTCTGACCACCGGCATTCTCATCCTGCCCCAGCGTCAGACCGCGCTGGTGGCCAAGCAGGCGGCGGAGGTTGACCTGCTATCCGGCGGACGGCTTCGTTTGGGCATAGGCGTGGGCTGGAACTCGGTGGAATACGAAGCGTTGGGGGTCGATTTCGCCACTCGGGGCAGCCGCTGCGACGAGCAGATCGAGGTGCTGCGCCAACTGTGGACGGAAGACGTGATCGATTTTCACGGCAAGTACCATGACATCACCCACGCTGGCATCAATCCATTGCCAGTACAGCGGCCTATCCCCATCTGGATCGGCGCCGGCCGGGGCAATGCTCCCACACCTCCCAACGCCGCCATCCGACGCATCGGCCGGCTGGCGGACGGCTACTTCCCCATGTTTGCGCCCGACGCCGGCGGCCAGGCTATCCTGAGCCGCATACGAGCGCAGGCAGAGGCTGCCGGCCGCGACCCGTCGGAAGTGGGCTTCGAGGGGCGTATCACCATCACCGCCGACAACAATCCCGAGGACTGGCTAACCGAGCTGAAGTCATGGGAAGAGATCGGCGCATCGCACATCGCCGCCGGCCTGCGGGGAGCCACATCGCCGGACGCCCACATCGACGCCATCCGCCGCCTGAAAGAGGCGATGGGGTAGTTACTGGATTCCAGCTTTGGCGGGAATGACGGCATTCAGGGTATGCGTCCAGTGCGTGAAAATATGCCCCACGGTTTCCGGCGGTCGGTCAACTCCAACCGTAACCGCCCCGGCCGGCGGGTGCCCAACCTGAACCGGCGCATCGCGGCGGCGTTTCAACCCCACTGGCCTCGGGTGTTGGCTATCGGGTTGCTGATACTGGTCACCGCTGGGTTGGGCGTGGTCAACCCGATCCTGATTCAGGTGGTGTTCGACTCGGCGTTGTTCGTTGAGGGCGGACCGAACCTGCGGCTGCTCTGGATAATCGCCGGAGCCATGGCCGCCGTAGTGGTGGTTACGGGCAGCCTGGGAGTGCTGCAAACCTGGCTGACCCAGCAGGTGGGCCAGCGCGTGATGCGTGACCTGCGCGACCGGCTGTACTCGCACCTGCAATCGCTGTCGTTGGGGTTCTTCACGTCCCAGCGCACCGGTGAGATACAGAGCCGCGTCGCCAACGACGTGGCCGGCATTCGCGTCGTCGTAACCGGTACCGTCAGCAACATCCTGTCCAACGTGGTGATCCTAATCAGCACGCTGATTGCCATGGCGATCCTGTCGTGGGAGCTAACGTTGGTGGCGGTGGGGATTACGCCGCTGTTCGCGGTGTTCAGCTACATGGTGGGCAAGCGGCGGCGGGCCATGTCGTCGCTGGTACAGGAATCCACGGCGGAGATGACGGCCATCACCCAGGAAACGCTGTCGGTGTCCGGAGTGATGCTGACGCGGCTGTTCGGCGCGCAGAACCGGGAGATAGCCCGGTTCCGCGACCAGAACATCCGCCTGTCCGACCTGGAAATCCGGCGGGAGATGACCGGGCAGACGGTGTGGGCCGGGATGCAGATCTTCTTCTCGCTGACGCCGGTGGTGGTGTACGTGATCGCCGGCTACATCATATACGGCAGTTTCGGGCCGGGCGGCTTGACGGCCGGCACCATCGTTGCCTTTACCACCCTGCAAACCCGGCTTTACTTCCCCATCAGCACGCTGTTGCGCACCTCGGTGGAACTGCAATCGTCGCTGGCGCTGTTTGAGCGCATATTTGGCTACCTGGACATCCGGCCCGACATTGTTGACGCGCCGGATGCGGTTGCCATGCCGATTGAGCGGGTTCAGGGCCGGGTGACGTTGCAGGACGTGCGCATGAACTACCACCCGGCGAACCTGCTGGCGGAGGCCTACGACATCGAGGACGATGAGCAGGAATTCTGGGCCCTGGACGGGGTTGACCTGGAAGTGCAGCCCGGCCAGTTGGCGGCGCTGGTCGGCCCCAGCGGCGCCGGCAAAACCACGATTTCGTACCTGATACCGCGATTGTATGACGCCACCGCGGGGACGGTCAGCATTGACGGAGTGGACGTGCGCCGCATCGAGCTGGAAAGCCTGGCCCGGATCGTGGGTTACGTATCGCAGGAAAGCTATCTTTTCCACGCCTCCATCAGGGAAAACTTGATGTACGGCAACCCCGACGCTACCGACGAGCAGCTACATGCCGCCGCCAAGGCGGCCTACATCCACGACCGCATCATGGAGTTCCCGGATGGCTACGACACCATCGTCGGCGAGCGCGGCTACCGGCTATCCGGCGGCGAGCGGCAGCGGCTGTCCATCGCGCGCGTCATCCTGCACGACCCGCGCCTGCTGATACTGGACGAGGCCACGTCGGCGTTGGACACCACCAGCGAGCGGTACGTTCAGGCGGCTCTGGAACCGCTGATGAAAGGGCGAACCACCATCGCCATCGCCCACCGCCTGTCCACCATCATGGCGGCCGACGTGATTTTCGTGGTGGACCGGGGCCGGATTGCCGAGCGGGGCACCCACTACGAACTGCTGGCCCAGGGCGGGCTGTACGCCCAACTGTACGATGAGCAGTACGAAAGCGGCGGCATAGAATGTATCTGCGAGGACGGCGTGGTGCTCACCGGCGGCAACGTGCGGCTGCCGGTGGCAGCCATGGCCGCCTGACGACAAAAGGAGCAAACAGCGATGACGGCGCAATCCAATTCAGGGCGTGTCCGGCTGCGGGTGGCCTTCCGCAACATGTTCTACACCACCATATACGCGGCGGTGGAGGGCGGGTTCCTGGCCGCCGAGGGCCTGGATATAGATTTTTCCCACATCCCGACGGGCCAGTCCAGCACCGACCTGCTCAAGTCCGGCGACATCGACATTACGCAGAGTGGGATCAGCCGAAGCTTCATGGACCTGGACGCCGGCAGTGACGCCCCTCCCCTGCACATCGCCGAGATCAACCAGCGGGACGGGTTCTTTCTGCTGTCCAAACGGCCTACAGACGGCTGGACCTGGGCGGACCTGACGGGCGCGACGCTGATACCGGTGGGATTCACGCCGGTTCCCTACACTACGTTACAGGCGGCGATGCGTTGGCACGGCGTGGATCCGGCCAGCGTCAACCTGATGGGCGGGTTGTCCGCCGAGGAAATGCTGTCCCGATTCCGCAACGGCGACGCCGACTATCTGCAAGTTCCATATCCGTTCGCGGGGCAGTTGATTGACGAACGCGCGGGCCACCTGGCGGTGACGCTGGGCAACGAGAGCGGCTACGTTTGCTACAGCAGCTTTGCGGCGACGCCCGCCTACGTGGAGGAAAACCCTGACACCGTGCAGCGGTTCGTCAACGGCTACGCCAGGGCGCAGCGGTGGGTCGCACAGAACGAACCGGAGGCAGTGGCCGAATGTATCGCGCCGGTGTTTCCCGAGTATGACCGCTCGTTGTTGGCCGACGGAGTCCGGCGATACAAGACGACGGGCGTGTGGGCTACCGACCCGATGATTGGGCGCGAGGGATTCGACCGGATGCGCGATGCGCTCATCACCGGCGGTTTGGTGAACGGAGCGCACCCCTACGAGAGCATCGTGCGACCCGAGTTCGCGGAGCGCGCGATGTCTGAATCGTGATGAATCAATGATCCGGGTATGTCCATGATGGGGAGGTTTCGCTATGAGGCTGGAAGGCAAGGTTGCAATCATCACCGGCGGCGCGCGCGGCCAGGGCGCTACCGAGGCCAGGATGTTCGCGCAGGAAGGCGCGAAGGTGGTCATCGGCGACGTGCGCGACGAGTTGGGTATGCAGGTCGAAGCCGAGATCCGGGAGCTGGGCGGCGAGGCGGTTTACCTGCACCTGGACGTTGCCAATGCTGACGATTGGCAGAACGCGATAGATACGGCCGAGCAGCGCTTCGGCAAGGTGGACGTGCTGGTGAATAACGCCGCCATCGTGCTGCGCAAGGACATCGAGGAGACCACCGCCGAGGACTGGGACAACATCATGGATATCAACGCCAAGGGCGTGTTCCTGGGCACCAAAGCCGTGATACCTGCCATGCGTCGCGCCGGCGGCGGCAGCATCATCAACATCTCGTCCATCAGCGGGCTGGTGTCCATCGGGCCGCCGGCGTACATCGCCACCAAGGGAGCGGTGCGCCTGTTCACCAAGTCAACCGCCATCCAATACGCATCCGAAAACATCCGCGCCAACTCCATACACCCGGGCGCCGTGGACACGGATATGCGGCGCGGCGGGCTGGAAAGTCAAACGCCCGAAGAAATCCAGGAACGGCTGAATCAGATCCCGTTGGGGCGGGTCGGCACTACCGAAGACATATCATACGGCGCCCTGTTCCTGGCGTCCGACGAGTCGTCGTTCATGACCGGAAGCGAACTGGTCATTGACGGCGGCTACACCGCAAAGTGATGCGTGCATGACTACCCTCCCACAACAGGCCCTGGCCGCCGTCACCACCGCTCCCAACGTGATGGAATTGAGGCGGCTCGACATACCGGACATTGGCAATGACGAAGCCATCGTGCAAGGAGCGTAAGCTTGGCGCGTTTCGGAACTTGCGCCGACTGCGGGCGACGGGTTCGCGGCAACTACGTTCGGTGCTACCGCTGCAATGCGCGCCGGCGGCGAAGCAACTGGCACGACCCTGAGCATCTGGAAGACCTGGAGGAGCGCGACGCCGAGCTGGGCCGTTCCGAATTCTACGTGTACGTGCTGGACACCGATTATGGGCACTATGTGGGGCATACGGCTAACGTCCGGGCCAGGCTGGGCGCTCATGTCGGCAATCAGGTGGAATCCACTGCCGGCGGTGAACCGGAACTGCTCTGGTCGTCTTACCCCTTCCGTACTCGTAGAGAGGCAGCTAGATTTGAGGCGGCGCTTAAATCGCTACGCGACCAGTGTTCAGATCGCTTCAAAGAAATCACAGGATTGGAGCCCATACCTTTCGAGCCAGTTCGCTCAGTTCCCAAAACAAGATACGCACCGCAGGCTGGCCGGCGCGACGGAGGCTGTGGGCTGTTTAGCGTGCTGGCAATGTGCGCTACCATAGCCGTGATCATTATCGCATTCATAATCTTGTAGGAGTTTTTATCATGACCCCCTACCACGCCGACACCGTTGTCCGTCGCGCCAACGTAATCACCATCGACCCGACTTCGCCGCGCGCCTCCGCCGTCGCTATGCGCGATGGCCGGTTCATCGGCGTGGGCAGCGATTCCGACGTTGAGACGCTCATCGGCCCAAACACCAAGACACTGGATCTGCCCGGCAAGACGGTGTTGCCCGGATTCATTGACGCGCACATCCACGTGTTGAGCAGCGGGACCCGCCACGTCATGGCGGCGGACTGCTCGCTCCCCACGGTCGCAGACATCCAGGTGGCACTGCGGGAACGGGTCGCGACCACGCCGGCCGGCCAGTGGGTGCAGGGGTTCAAGTTTGACGACACCAAGACGGCGGAAAACCGTTTCTTGCGCCGGGAAGACCTGGATGCCGTCAGTACCGATCATCCTATCCTGGTGGCCCACCGCGCGGGGCATGTCTATTTCGGCAACACCCCGGCCCTGGAGCGGGCCGGATACAACGACGAATCGCCGGACCCACCGGGCGGTCGCCTGGGTCGCAATCCCGACACGGGCCGGCTGGACGGTGTGATTTATGAGCGCGCCGCTGATGATCTGCGGGAGAACCAACTGCCCGTGGAATCCGCCGAAACCCGGCGCGAGGGCTTGCGCGTCATCTGTGAAATGCTCAACCGCGCCGGCCTGACCAGCGTTCACGACGCCCGGGTCACCGACTATGAACTGGTCACCTACCAGGAAGGGCGCGACGCCGGCGAACTGAGCCTCCGGGTGTACGCCATCATGTGGTACCGCTATTTTTCGGCTTTGCGCGACGCCGGCATCAAGTCAGGCATGGGCGACGACCGCCTGCGCATCGGCGGCATCAAGATGGTGGCCGACGGAGCCATCGCATCGCGGACGGCCTACCTGTCCGAGCCTTACGTCGGCAGTTGCTGCGACCACGGTATCCTCACCATGACCGGCGACGAGATCATGGAGAATGTTCTGCAAATGCACGCCGCCGGCTTTCAGGTGTGCATCCACGCCAACGGCGACTCCACGATAGACCTGGTGCTGAAAGCGTATGAAGCGGCGCAGGCGGCCGATCCGCGGAAAGATCCGCGACACCGGGTGGAGCACTGCACCCTGGTCAATCCCGACCTGTTGACCCGGATGAACCGGCTGGGGACAGTCGCGACACCGTTCTGCACCTACGTCTATTATCACGGCGAGAAGATGCAGTACTACGGCGAGGAACGCCTGCAATGGATGTTCGCCCAACGTTCGTTCATGGACTACAAGGTCGTTTCCACCGGTGCAACTGACTATCCGCCCGGCCCGTTTGAGCCATTGATGGGCATCCAAAGTTGCGTGACCCGCACCGATAGCGAGGGCCGCGAATGGGGAATCAACCAACGCATATCGGTCGAGGACGCCCTGCGCATCTACACGCAGAACGGGGCCTACGCCGGCTTCGAGGAAAACCTCAAGGGCAGCGTCGAGGTGGGCAAGCTGGCCGACCTGGTGGTGCTGGGCGCAGATCCCACCGCAGTTGATCCTTACACGATCAAGGACATCCCGGTGGAGCGAACCATAGTGGGCGGGCAGACCGTATATGAAGCGTAGCCATCAGTTTGAATCGACGAGGTTATCAACCTGGTGGTACTCGCCGTCCGCGCCGATCACCGTCAAGAACACCGTGTCGGACCCCTGATTGTCATCCGCTCGTTCGTATCGCAGCCGGAAGCCGTCGATGTCAATAGTACCCGCATTGTGCGCTCCATCCAGGAAGCACTTGCGGGTCAACTCCCGGCCGCACGCTTGCAGGCCGGCGATGGCCAGCCGTCCCGCCAGGTAGCCTTCCAAGGAGACAAATCCAGGCTCGGCCTCCGGGTCGTAAGCGGCCAGGGCCGTGTGGTATCTGGCAACCACGGGAATGTCCCCATCCTGTGGTAGAGGCACTACCTGGGTGACGTAAACGCCCTCGCCCGCCCCGCCGAGTGCTTCCGCGAGGGCGTTGCTCCCAACAAACGAAACCGTCATGAATACCGGATCAATGTCCCGCCGCAGCAATTCAATCGCCCTGGCGACGGGCGCGTAAGCGCCAATCATGATCACCGCTTCGGGGTCGGCCTCCGCAATACTCAAAGTGGCCGATTTCACCGCCGTCGTGTTCCGGGGGTAGTGCCACGACGCGACGGGCTGCATTTCCCGGCGTTGCAGCGCGAGCAAGACACCTTCAAGGCCATCCCTGCCGTACGAATCGTCCTGATACAGAACGGCGACCCGCGTTATGTCCAGGTCCTCGGTCAGGCGGGCGACCATTTCGTCGGTTTCCTGATAGTACGAGGCGCGCAGATTCAGCACGTTGTCCAGATATGGGTCACGCAGGAACGCCGCCCCCGTAAAGGGGGCGATGAAGGGCACGCCGGCAACGTGCGCCTGTGGAGTGGCGGCCCGGGCAGTCGGGGTGCCCACCGCCCCGATCAGCGCGAAGACCCGGGTTTTATCAATCAGGTCCCGGGTGTTGGAGAACGCGAAATCGGCCTCATAGGAATCGTTCAATGACTCAAGCCGCAGTTCCCGGCCGTGGACGCCGCCGTTCCGATTTGCTTCGTAAAACGCCGCCTGGATGCCCAACCGCATGCCGTTGCCAATTTCTCCCGCCGGCCCGGTAAACGCGGCCGATTGACCGAACAGGACGTAGTCGTCGAATATGCCGGGATCGCCTTTCTCTTCTCCTTCTATCATCCCGACGGCTGTGGAGTGCGGATGCGCTTGGTCATCCGCCGCCTGCGCTCCATCCTGCGGGTTCGTGCATGCTCCGCCCAATGCGACAAACAACGCCATGGCTATCGCCACAATGGCGATCCGGAAAATTGGTATTTTGACCAGATTCATTGTCCCAGACTTGCACCAAATTGAAGGCGGTCACAAAGACGGCGGCAGCCGCTTGTGCCAGGGAGTGCCCTGTTCGTAGGCGTAGGCTGCCCGCAGGACGGCGGCCTCGCCGACGTGGGGACCGGCGATTTGCATCGCCAGCGGCAGTGGGGCCTCGCCGCCGTTCCCGTCAGTGAAACCGCACGGGATGCTCAGCGCCGGGCATCCGCTCAGGCTGTACAGCCCCCGGAAACTCCCTTCCCGCAACGCGGCCGCGGCCATTTCCTTGCTGCTGACCACCGCAGGCTCATCGGAGAGCAAACCGGCCGGGCCGGTGGAGGTGGGTTGGATCAACAGGTCCACCTCGCGGAAGGTTTCGATAACCTGCCGGCGGACCAGCGCCCGCAGCTTCAGCGCCTTGTAATAGACCTGCCCCGGGATCAGATTGCCGGTTGCAAAGGCAACCCGCGTGTTGGGGTGGTAGTCCTCCAATCGTTCGCGCAGCCACTCGGGATTGAGGCTGACCCGCTCGGTGCTGGTTATCGTGCGGACAATCGGACCGGTGTACGGGGCCATCGGCAGGCTGACGGGCACGACTTCGGCGCCCAGTTCCCGGAACACTTCGGCGGCGGCCTGCACCGCGTCTCGGCTGCGGTCGTCCAGCCTCAACCCGTGTCCGCCCATCAGTTCCTGCACCACGCCGATGCGCATACCGGCCACGCCACCGTCCAGCTCAGCCAGGTAGTCGGGCACGGGTTCGGGACGACTGTAGCGGTCTTTGGGATCATGGCCGGCGATGACGCCCAGCGTGAGCGCACAGTCGGCGACGGTGCGGGATATGGGGCCGATGGTGTCCGTGGACCAGCTTGCGCCATCCACGCCGGCCCGGCTGACGCGGCCCCAGGTGGGCCGAATGCCGACCAGCCCGCAGTTGGCGGCGGGTCCCCGGATCGAGCCGCCGGTGTCCTCGCCCAAGGAGGTGGCACAGAGGAACCCGGCGGTTGCCGAGCCGCTGCCGGTGCTGGAGGTGCCGGGGTTGCGAGCGGTGTCCCAGGGATTTCGGGCCGGCCCAAACCAACTGCTGATGGGGTCGCCCAGGGCGAACTCACTCATGTTGGTCTTGCCGATGATGACTGCGCCGGCATCCTTCAACCGGGTAACTACGGTTGCGTCGCGTCCGGGGACGAACTCCGCGCGAATCTTTGAGGCATCGGTGGTGCGGATGCCAGCGGTGTGAATCTGGTCCTTGATGCCCACGGGGACGCCGTGCAGCGAACCGCGAAAACTCCCGGAGGCCGCTTCTTCATCCAAGCGCCTGGCCTCGGCGCGGGCTTCATCGGCGGAAACGGTGATGTACGCGTTGAGCCTGTCGCCAACCGCTTCGATGCGGTCCAGGTAAGCGTCCACCGCTTCGACGGCAGAAATTTCACGCGCCCGGATGGCGGCGGCCAACTCCGTGGCGGAAAGGAACGGGATGTCTGAGGGGTTCATTCTGCATCCTCCATATCGGCCGGCAGGGTGACGGCGACGTACTCTTCCAGGTTGAAACCCGGTGGGTTGATGGCGGCCATTTCATCCAGCATCGCGTTCAGGCTGTGGGTTACCTGGGTCAGCTCAGGCTCTTCCAGAGTTAGACCCACCGCCTTGGCCAGGGCTTGTATTTCCTCGTTGTTCAGATCGCTCATCTTCTGCTCCGGGATATTTCGTGTGTGGCATGTTTTTTGGGACGGGTTCACACGGTCTGGCCGGTAAAGCGCCAACTTTCCAGCAGGGCCGCCGGCACGTGCATGGCGACGCCGGCCTCGTTCAGATTCAAATGCGCGGTGTCGGAAAGAGCAATGCAGCCGGCCAAAGCGTCCACGTAGCTTTGAGTGAACCGCAGGTTTTTCACGGGCGAGGCGAGTTCGCCGTTTTCGATCAGGAACGTCCCGTCCCGCGTCATGCCGGTCATCACGCAGCCACGGTTGTGCGCCAGCCGGGTGTAGTAGAAACGGGTGATGTACAGGCCGCGGTCCACGGAGGCTATCAACTCTTCAGTGGTTTGGACGCCCGGCTTCATGAACAGGTTGGTGGCGGTCGGGCCGCCGGTTGCGCCGCGCTGGTGCCCGGTGGACGCCAGGCCCGCTTTGGCGGCGGTATAACTGTTGTGAACCGGGCCCTGCACCACGCCATCTGCGACGATATCCACCCGCTGCCTTGGAACCCCTTCAGCGTCAAAGGGAACCGGCCATCCGGAGGAGTCCAGGCCATCATCCCAGATGGACACCAGCGGGCTCATCGCGGGCTGGCCCTGCACGTCGCTCATCCAACTGCGCCCATCCTGCACCATGTGGGCGCCCATGCCGTAAAAACTGAGGGCCTCCAGCATGTCGTCCACGGCGTAGTGCTCCAGCACCACCGGGTATTCTCCCGGTTCCAGGTCCTGCGGGTTGCGTCCCCTCACAGCCTTGCCGATGGCCTCGTCAGCCAACGCTTCGGCGTCGATTTCGCCCATGCGCCAACCGCCGCCCTTGGACCAGCCAGCCGAGTCGTCGCTGCGCGCGGTGATGAGCAGGCCAGCGAAAGTGCCGGCGTGATAGCAGTGGCGACCTCGAGTACTGAATACCGCCAACTCGGTTACGCCCGTTCGATAAAAGCCGGCGGCCTCCAGCCCAGCGTCAGCCGCCTTCCGGCAAACCATCCCGACGATGGCGGCGCGATGTTCTGGTCCGGCGTTGGCTGTCGCCTCGTCGTAGGCGTCCACGGACGCCGCTTTCGGCGCTTGGGGAAGCCGGGGAAAGTCGGGATCTTCGGGCATGAGGCCGGCGTGCTCCCTGGCCTGCACAACCGCAGAGCGCAATCCGTCAAGCGACAGATTGTTGGTTACGGCGCGGCCCTGGCGTTTCTGGTAAGCGATGCGGATGTGGGCCACGGCGTCGTCATGGTACACGTTCTGATGGATGCGGTTGTTGGCGAAGCGGGTGAGGGCCTGCGTAGTAGCAGTCAGGTAGATGTCCGCATCTCCGAGATGGAGGTTGCGCAGGGAATCCCGCAGCAGGGAACGAATGTGGTCCGGGCCGAGCATCACCGCATCACGCCGACGCGGACGTTGCGGAACCGCGACGGACTGGCGCCGTGGCTGGTGTGGGCGATCTGGCCCGGCTGGCCTTTGCCGCACCGTGGGGTTCCCCAAAGCTCCCAATGCTCCGGCCCGCACACGGCGTCGCAATTGCGCCAGAACTCCGGCGTGATGCCCGTGTAGGTGCAGTTGCGGAGCAGGCGTCCCAGTTTGCCGTTCTTGATCTCACGCCCCAGCTCAGCGCCAAACTGGAAGTTGTAACGGCGATCATCAATGGACCAGGAGCGGTTCGTCTCGATGTAGATACCGTCGTCCGTGTCGGCGATCAGGTCATCCAGGTCCCACTGTCCGGGCAGCAGGCTGACGTTGGTCATGCGGATCAGCGGGATACGATTCCACGAGGAGGCCCGCATGCAACCGTTGGATGCCAACCCCAGGCGGGTCGCGGACTCTCGCGACATCAGATAACCGACGAATTGCCCATCGCGGATGATGTCGGTTGACTGCGCGGGCAAGCCTTCGTCGTCCCAACCGAACGTGCCGAGGCCGGTGTCGCTGGTGCTGTCGGCTACGATGTTCACCTGATCCGAACCATACTGGAAATTGTTCAAAAGGCCGGGCGTGAGGAATGACGTACCGGCGAACGCGGCCTCGTCGCCCAGGGCGCGGTCAAGCTCCACGGCGTGCCCGCAAGATTCGTGAATCTGCAACGCCAACTGGCTGCTGTCGATAATCAGGTCGGTGGTGATATCCACGGGACACGCATCAGCGGTGAGCAGCTCGACGGCTTCCTCCGCGATACGTCGGGCGTTGCCGGCCAGGTCCATATCGAGCACATATTCCCAACCGCCGCAGCCTTGTTGCCTACCGTGGGACTGGGGATAGGAACGGCGTTGCGTTTCGCCATTGCCGACGGCCGTGGCCTGCACGCCGCCGCCGGCCTCGTAGATGGTCTGGCTGACGTGCGCGCCCTCAGTGTTGGCGAAGGTTCGTTCCTCCCGTATGAAAACCACGTTGGCCATCCGCGCGCTGACCTGCGGCACGGATGCCATCTCCGTATCAGCGGCCAGCAGCAGGGCCAGCTTGTCCTCGAGGGCCACTGCGAACGGGTCAATGGCAACGGGCGTGGTGTAACTGCCCTGGCTGGCAACCGGCGCGCCGAGGAGTTGAGCGGCCGACAACCCAGCGCCATTCTGTCCGGCAGACGCGCGGGCAATCTGCACCGCCTGGCCGGCGGCCTCGTCAGCGCCGGCGTTGGTCAACTCCCGCGTGGACGCGAACCCCCACGCGCCGTTGTAGAGCGCGCGGATGCCCAGACCCACCGACTCATCCGCGGTCATCGTCTCCACCACGCCGTTGCGCACGACGATACGCTGCTCCCGGTTGGAAACCAGGCGGATGTCGGCATACTCGGCTCCGCGCTGCCGGGCGGTATCTAGGGCGGTGGCGATGAGCTCGTCCATATCGTCAGTCAGTTTCGGAAGGTTGTAATTCGCGTAACCCGGTCAGCGCGCCGCACAGCCGAGCGGACAGTAAGTCAATGTGTTTCACAACGTCCAACGGTTTAACGGTCCATCCGGTCTGCCAGTTTGTAGGCGTGTATGTCTCCGCAAAATCATCTGCCTCAAAATGCGCTATCCACTCTAGTAGAAACGCACGCACTTCCGGGATCTCAAAATCGTGGGCGACGCGGAATGTGAATTGCGCGTCATCGGTATCAGTAGGACAGTAAAACTGCGCAATGTTGATGGGATGGCGATATATGGAACTGCGTCCTCCGATTCTGATACCACCGGGAGACCCCTGAATGTTTGCGCCTGCCCTCCGAGCATCATTGATCAGCTTCTCGGCTGCCGCTTGGACTTCGGCACCAAACGTTCCCAAGAAATCATCTACAGTCATACTTCGCCGTCGGCCTGTGGTTGCCCCTGAAGCACTGTCACGCACTGGATCAATCTGTCCGATGACCCGTGAGACCAGCGCATCTCCGAACTGGCCAGGATACTGTTTCACTTCAACGGCCAGCACTTCCAAGTTGTCCCGTGTCTGTTCATTCAGGAACTTGACCACCCGCTCCAATTCGGAAGGGATTTCATCTGCTACGAACAGCAGGCGCAAACGATTGGCAGCAAGATTCGTCGCCACTTGCTCCCAAAAGCCATCGACATCAGGCTCTTCATCCTTTTGCAACAGCCTGCCGATTTCGCTGTCCGGGTCATCAGAACTTTCCTCGAAGATCCGACGCATATCACGCTCGGACCATACGCCGGCAGCAGTGGCAGCATAGTCCAACATTTGTCCTACGACTTTGCGGCGATTATCTGAACTGGCACCGCGTTTCACCTCAACCAGCGTTGGCCGCGAGTGTTGATCGATCAGCAGGTGGTCAAGCGCCCAACCCTCAATGGGCATTTCCCGCCTAATGAGAACCCAGCGCAACGGGTCGTCCGGACGCATCTGCTCTCCGGCCAACAGTTCGGGGTGCTGGCCAATCAGTTCCTGGAGCAGGTCTTCGGTGGTGAAAGGCTTCTCTGCCAGCGGTTCCAGTTCACCGCTGGCGTTGCGGATGTAGATTTTCTCGGCCATTTCGGCCCGCCTCTAGACCGGCAGGAACGGTTCATCCGAGGGGGGCGGCAGTTGCTCGAAGGCGTTGATGTTGAACGCCAGCACTGAGTAGTAGCCCATGAGGTTGGTCAATTCGATGAGGCCGCGGTCTCCGAACTCGGCGCGTGCCGCGTCGAACGTGGCTTGCGATACCCGCCGGGTGCGGAAAAATTCGCGTCCGTAGGTGATGACGGCCGACTCGGCGGAGGAAAGTTCCGGCAGGTCCGCCTTGTCGCGCAGGCTGTCCACCAAGGCGTCGCTGAGGCCGGCGCGCCGTCCGGCGGCGGCGTGGGCGTGCCAGATGAACTGGCAGTCCAACTCGCGGGCGGTGGTCAGCATGGCCAGCTCCGCCACGTTGTCGGTCAGGGTCGAACCCTCGGCGCGCAGGTAGGCCCGCAGGACCTCACCGCGCTGGGCGATTTCCGGCACGTGCAACTGCACCGCTACCGGCCCCATCTCCGGCACAACATTGTTGCGGGAGGACACGATGGCGTCGAAGGCGGCTACTTGTTCCTGTGGTACCGAGTCTCTGCTGGCTGCGGGAAATCGAGGCATGGCGGGTCCTCCTGTGTAGGGGTTGACTGGATGGGCGGATTACTGGCAGTTGGGGATGACTTCCTCACCGAATAGCTGGATGGCCTCCATGATGCGCTCGTGGGGCGGGCCGCCGGAGTGAGCGTGGCGCAGGCGCAGCAGGAAGTAATCGGCGCCGGTCGCTTCGCTCCAGCGGTGGAACTCGTCCACCACTTCCTGCGGCTCGCCCAGGATCAGGCGGTCGGGGCCGAGGTTATCGATGTTGATTTGGGATTCCTCAGTGTAGCGGCGGAATTCGTTGAGGCCGTTGCGCCAGTAATACTTGTAGGCGTCGATAACTTCCGGCCCATAGACCCGCTCCGCCTCCGCGCGGGTCGGCGCGACCCAGGCGTCTCGCATCAGGCAGGTGACCGGCGTCCGGCCCGATGCCTCCGCGGCTTGTTGATAGGCGTTGGTCAGAGCGATGGTGCTCTCCAGGTCGGTGCTCGGGCCGGCTACAAAGCCGTCGGCGATGCGTCCGGCGCGACGCGCTCCCGGGACTCGGCTGGCGCCAATCCACAGGGGAGGCGAAGGGTCCGAATAAGGCTTGGGCGTGATGGTGATGTCTTCCAGGTTGAAGTGCTCGCCGGAGAAGTCGAACCGCTCGCCGCTCCAGCACTGGCGGATAATCTCGATCTCTTCCTCAAAGCGGCTCACTCGCTGCTCGATGGGAATGTCGAACGTCCGGAAGTCCACCGGCTGGTAGCCCAACCCTACGCCCAGGATGAAGCGTCCCCGGGACACGATGTCCAGCGTTATGACATCCTCAGCCATCTTAACCGGATGGTGCAGGGGCAGCAGGATAACCGACGTTCCCAGGTTCAGCGTGGTGGTCTGGGCGGCTACGGCGGCGGAAACGATCAGCGGTGAGGGCAGGAAGCCGTCCTTGTCCTGGTGATGCTCCCCGAAGAAGCATGAGTCGAACCCCACCGACTCCGCGAGTTTACCCTCGGCCACGACTTCTTCAACCCGCAGGGCGAGGTTCTCGCCGGCCGGCGGGTCTGCGATGGAACTGTATATGCCAAACTTCATGGATTCACCTGAAATGCGATAGCACCCGGTTGGAAAACAACTCCATCTGCCGGAAGTAATCGTCCGTGTCTCCGGCCAGGAATCCGAAGACGAAATCCCGGACGCCGGCGTCGATGCGTTCCTGTATCGCGCCGATGCAATCCTCGGCGTTGCCGGTTACGCACAGGGCGCGCGCGATGTCTTCGGCGCTGCGCTCCGGCGTGACGTAGCGTTGGCCGACGTGAGCTATCGCCGTTTCCAGGGCCTTATCCGGGTCTTCGTGAATTGCGGTGGGCTGGTTCAAGCCCCAGTTGAAGCCGCTGAGGTCTCGGCCGGAGTGTTCGGCCATCTCGCGCACACTGGCGTTGGAGCGGCGGATGCGGTTGACGGTGAACAGGTACGGATACCAACCGTCGCCGGCGATGGCCGCCCGGCGGATGGCGGCGTCGCTGCGGCCGGCCACCCAGATGGGCGGGTAGGGTTGCTGCATCGGTTTCGGCAGCAGCGTCACGTCGTCGAAGTTGAAAAACCGCCCGTGATGAGAGACCTTCTCGGAGATCCACAGGTCCTTCATCACCCGCAGCATCTCGTCGGTGCGGCGACCCCGGGTGTTGACCGGAATTTCCAGCGCGTCAAACTCGGCACGGGTATCCCGCTGGCCGCTGATGCCGATTCCGAAATCCAGGCGGCCGTCTGAGATCTGGTCCAGGATGGACACCATTTTCGCCAGCATCACGGGGTGATAGAGCGGCGCGATGACGATGCCGGTGAGGACACGTATCCTGGACGTCGCGCCGGCCGCCGCTGCCATCGCCGGTATGCCCATCATGGTGGGGCGAGGCGGATTGCCGTCCATGATGTGCTCGCCGATGGTTACCCGGTCGAAACCCAGGTCCTCCGCGCGACGAGCAAAATCGGCGACGTCCCAGTAGTCGTCAACGGTGAGATTGCAGCCGAATGTGATCGTGCCTTCAGGCATACGCGTTTCCCTTCCCCTGTATTATTGCGCCAGCATCTCGTCGGTGATCTCGGCCAATTTTTCGCCGTTCAAGACCCCTTGCCACTTGCGGTGCAGGCTGCCGTCCCTGTTGATGAAGAACGTCGCCGGCAACCCGGTCACTCCCAGCTCCGGCAGCACCGCGGCGTCTTCCGTATATCCCGCCGGGTAGGTAACCGCCAGTTCGTTGAGCAACTTGACGGCATCCTCCTGGCTGCCCAGGCTGAAGAATTGCCCAAGGTCAACCCCGATCACCAACGCCCGGCCGGAATATTCGTCGGCAAAGTGCTGAAACTCCGGCATCTCCGCGCGGCAGGGCGGACACAAGCCGGCCCAGAAATTCAGCACGACAGGCTGTCCCTGAAATTGGGAAAGCGAAAGACTCTCTCCCCCGACGGCATCTTGACCCTGATAAAAATTGATGGGAAAGTCGTAAACGGCATCCGCCGCCGGGCTGGCCTCGTTCGAGGTAGCCGGTTCCGAGCCACAAGCCCCGATCACAAACGCCAGGAGCAGGATGGGAATTGCCGCGACCCAACCCGCTCCGGGCGAGTTTGCCCGTAGATTGCAAAGAAAGCGTACCGTGCTTTTCATCGCGGGCAGGTTAGCATAGGCGCCGGGGTTTGTTAAGCGGACTCATTCCTGATAGTCTTTCGCGGCATCAGCCCGCTTGATCCGGTAACCATGCCAGAACTATCACCCCAGACCCACCGCCGTATTCGCCTGATGGCGTCGCTGGCGTTGGCTTTGGCCATCCTGGTTGCAATATGGCAACTGCTGGGCGTGCTACTCCCGTTCCTCGTCAGCGGGGTACTGGCGTACCTGTTGTTGCCGGTAGTATCGCTGTCGTCACGAGTTCCCTGGGGGCGTCGCTGGCCGCGGGCCAGCAGGGCCGCTACCGCCGGCGTCATAACTTTGCTGGTTATAGTGGCCGTGCTGGGCCTGCTGGCGGTGGGCGTATTTCGCCTGGTTGAGGGTTCAACCACCCTGGTGGAACGCGCTCCAGGCTTGGTTGCAGACGCCACGATGGTATGGGAGGAGTTGCAGGGCGAGTACGACGAACGTGTTCCCGCCAACATACGGGAACTAATCGATCCACGCCTGGATGAACTGCGCGACGCGCTCCTCCAGGGTGGAATTTCTACCCTGCAACGTGTGTCGCAGGTTGCGAGTAGCGGCATCTCGCAGGTAATTGCCCTCGCCGGCGCCCCGATAATCCTCTTCTACCTGCTTTATGAGCCGTCAAAAGTGGGACGTGACGTAGAACAGCTGTTGCCCGCCCCGCTGAAGAAGGACCTGATGGAGATCGGCCGGCTGGTCAGCGCATCCATCGGCGCTTACTTGCGACTACAGCTGTTGCTCGGGGTGGTTGTGGGAATCGTGATGTGGCTGTCCTTATGGGCATTGGGCGTTCCGCTGGCTGCGCCCCTGGGCCTGTTGGCCGGTTTGGCCGAGTTGGTTCCTGTCGTTGGCCCGACCATTTACTTCATTATCGCCGCCCTGGTTATGGCCCTGGTGGACTTGTCCAAACTGCCAGCCGTCCTTGCCGTGTACCTGGTAGTGCAGGCACTGCAGAACACGCTGATTTCGCCCCGGCTGCAGGGGCAGGCCCTGGGACTGCCCCCATTGACGGTCATCCTGGTTCTGGCTTTGTTCGGCCTGTTCCTGGGATTCCTGGGGACTCTGCTGGCCGCGCCGCTCACTGCCGCCGGCTATCGGGTGCTGACCTACACGCGCAATGAATGGGCGTCCGCCGGCATAGTCCGGCTTGGCGATGACACGTTGGCGGCGGTGGAGATCGAAGAACCCAACGACCCCGGCGGCGCGTAGTTTATTCGTACTGCTTGGTGTACAATCGGGGCGATTAGGGACACTTCGCCGGCCGCTCCGAGGGGGATTTTTCGATGCGCATCCTGCTGATAGCCACTAACCGCCACAACCGCGTCATGA
>JAJDWF010000054.1 GCA_022825745.1 Dehalococcoidia bacterium
CCGTCGTTATCGCTGGCGGGGGTATAGGCGGGGAGAACGTTCCATACTGGGTGTCTTGGAATCGGCAATAGACAGTGAGGCGTTAAGCCGGCATGCACTGTTTGCAAGGCTCAGAGAGATTTACGCATAGACACAAGTCACTTGCGCGGCCATGAGTGGCCCCGGTCTCATTGTGATGACAATAAGGCGTAATAACCTACCCTTGTTGGTGTCTTAGAACTTCACTACCAACTCGAAGGTTTTGGTTAGAACCTCTCATTGCCAAATATGGGCGGCTCGAATCCCCATGAGGGTCGCGGAACCCAGGATCAGAGATCCCCAGCCACATCTCGAAGACTGTTCCATCTACCGTGCACTCAAGCCCATCATCTTGGACGGGGTAAACTGGTGGACCGCTACGTTGACTTGGGGGATGCGCGGGGCCAAGCCGATGAAGCAGACAAGTTGCTGACGTTGGTGTCTTTCGTGCGCCTATGAAGCGCCGTCAACTATATATTGCGGCCGTTATTGATACTGCATAGCCCCAATCTCAACGGGCGCATTGATTTGATAATAGGTAACAATTGTACGTATTGCTGATACCGTCTAATCGTGTCAATAACGGTTTCATGCAGCAGAGAATTCAGGAGTGCCATCCCAGTGCCGACCCCGGCAACATGGGCAGCGCGCTAAAATGCCAGTAACATGAGCACTATCGACTTACACGGCAAAAAATGGACCGAGGCGCTGGCCGAGTTCCTCGACTTTTACAATCGGTCGGCCACGGCCGGCGGCGGGTCAACGGCCAAGCTGGACGTCGTTCACGGATACGGCTCAACCGGGTCGGGCGGCGTCATCCGCACCCGCTTGCGGGCTTTTCTTGATAAGTATCCGCAATGCTTGGAATATCAGGCTGGCGAATCGGTTGACGGCAATCAGGGCCATACCATCGTCAAGCCGCTGCAACGCCTGCCCGACACCGGCGGCCTGCTGGCGGAACGGGTCTGGGAATACTGCGAAAACCCGCGCACCGTCGCCAAGATAACCGGCCGGTTTCGTCGGCACGGCGACCCGCAGGTGCAGCAGGCCATCCGCACCCTCCAAAAACAGGGGCGGTTGCGCCTGGTCAGCAAGGGCCGTTTCAAGGAGTACGCGGCCGCCTGACCTGGCCGGAAACCTACGGCGTCGGCGCTCCCAGCATCATGGACTCCAGCGCCAGCCGGGGGTTGGCGTTCGCGTCCAGCGCCGCCAGCGTGGTCTGTATGCGCTTCAGAAACTCCACCACGTCCGCCGACGCAACGCCCGGCGCCATGGCTTCCAGCTCGCTGCGCCGGTCGGCGTTTTGAACGTGCTCGGGCGCCCCTTCCTTGACCAGCAGCACGTCCCGCCACCAGCTTTGCCACAGGTACAGCGTCTGCCTTACCGATTCCCGGTCGCGAGAAAACCCTCCGGCCAGCGTGTTAGCGTAGGCAAACCGTTGGTCCAGCGCCGCACCCGCAGGGTCGATGATCCGGTCCAGCTCGGCGGCCCTGGCTTCCAGCACCGCCGAGTCCGCCAGCGCATTGATGGCCCAGCCGGGACAACCCCGCGCCAACCGCGCCAGCCGGCGGGCGTGTTCCGGCTCAGCCCCTCGTTCCGACGCCAGGTACTCCGCCAGCGCGTCGCCGGACATTGGTTTCAACGCCAGCAGCCGGCAGCGCGACCGAATGGTGGGCAGGATGGCCTGTTCCTCCGTGGTCAGCAGCAGCAGCAGGACCCGCTCCGGCGGTTCTTCCAGCGTCTTGAGCAGCGCGTTGGCCGACTCTCCCTGCCCTGCCGACAGCGTTTCGGCTCCGTCCAGCACGATGACTTTCCAGCCGCCTTCTACCGGGGTGACCGACAGGAAATTCTCCGCATCCCGTATTTGCTCGATGCTGATCCGGGTTTGCACCCGCGAATCCCCGCCGACAGCTACCACGTTCAGATCGGCGTGCACTCCCCGTCGGATACGTGAGCACGGTTCGCATTGCCAGCACGGGCCCGCTGCGTCGTCGGCTTGCCGGCAGTTGACGGCCGCCGCCAGGTCCAGCGCCAGCGTCATCTTCCCCACGTGAGGCGGCCCGGCCAACAGGTAGGCGTGCCCCAGACGCCCCGATTGCAGGCTCCCGGACAACTGCCTCAGCAGGTGGTCCTGCCCAATGGTTTGCCACATGGTCAGCCCCGGTTAGCCGCCGGCGATCACAGGTCGCAGAGCATCATGTCCGCGTAGGACTCCCTGCGCCGAATCAGCCGGCTCTCGCCGTTCCCCGCCAGCACTATCGGCGGGCGCGGGTTCAGGTTGTAGTTGCTCGCCATGGACGGACAGTAGGCCCCGGCGGCCGGTATCGCTATCACGTCCCCGGCGGCGGGAGCCGGCAGCAGGATGTCCGACGCCAGCACGTCGCCCGACTCGCAGTATTTGCCGGCGATGGTCACCGTCGTGTCGGGGTCCGCGTCCGGTCGGTTGGCTGATAGCACCTCGTAAGCGGCCTGGTATAGCGCCGGCCTGATGTTGTCGCCCATCCCGCCGTCCACGCTCACGTAGGTGCGGATTCCGGGGATGTCCTTGATCGCGCCGATACGGTACAGCGCAACGCCGGCCGGCCCGATGATGGAGCGCCCCGGCTCGATGACCAAGCTGGGGTGTTCCAGGCCCAGCTCGGCGCAGGTGGCTTTCAGCGTATCCACGATAGCCTCGGCGTAGTCCGCAGCGGCGGGAGGCTCGTCGCTCCGGGTGTACGCGATGGCGAAGCCGCCGCCCGGGCTGAATTCCTGCAAGTCCAGGCCCTGTTCCCGCAATCCGGCGGCAAACCGCAGCACCAGGTCGGTGGCAGCCTGGTACGGCTCCAGCTCGAATATGGGCGATCCCAGGTGAAAGTGCAGCCCGCGCAGGTTGAGGTGCGGCGCCGAGATCGCTTGCAGGATGGCCCGCTCGGCGTCGCCGGTCTGGATCGAGAAGCCAAACTTGGAGTCGATTATCCCGGTGGTGGTATAGGCGTGCGTGTGTGGGTCGATCCCCGGCGATACCCGCACCAGGATGTCCTGCGACTTGCCCGCGTCCGCGCAGATTTGCTCCAGCAGGTCCAGTTCGTGAAAGCTGTCCACCACCACCCTGCCGATTCCCGCGGCGACCGCCTCCGCCAGTTCGCCCGGCGTCTTGTTGTTGCCGTGGAAATATACCTTGTCCAGGGGCACGTCTCCGGCTTGGGCCACGGCCAGTTCGCCGCCCGAAACCACGTCCAGCCCCAGGCCCTCCTCGGCGAATATGCGCGCCAGCGCCGGGTTGATGTACGCCTTGGAAGCGTACACGGCCTGCGAGTTCGCATACCGTTGGCCGAATGCCTGGACGAATTGCTGGCAGCGCGAACGCAGCGTAGCCTCGTCCAGAACGTACAGCGGCGTGCCGTACTGCTCAACCAGATCGATGGCGTCGCACCCGCCGATGGTCAAATGGCCGGCAGAGTTCGTATCCGTAGTGTCGGGAAAAACGTGCGTAAGATGGGATGGCAGCATGAAGGCGCTTCTCCGGGAGATTTCTGACGCTGCGTCAGAGTCGCCATAATGTAGCACACTGCCCGTTGACCGTCACCGTGGATCGCGCCCGGTCATCCCTGTTAGGTGTTTCAGAGCATCATCGAAAGCGCCACGCCAACCGCAATGACAACGGAGAGTGCAGCGCCGCCGGCTATTGCCGTCCAGATCCTTCCCATGGACAGTGGTAGGTCCGACGCGGCGTACTTGGAGTCGCTGCTGCTGCTTATTTTGTTCAGGCAGAACTCCGCATCCTGGTAGGAGTATCGCCGGGAAAGCACGTCGTAGGAGTGGACGCTTAGTCGCTGCAACACTGCGCCGCTGATGGTGGGGGTCTCGAATTCCTCGCTGACCGGAGATCCGGTCATGGATTTGAAGTGCTTGCTCTCAAGACCGTTCTTGAACTCGTCCGGCGGCAGCCCTGTCAACTTATACGACCGTTCCGTAATGTGCGAGAACTTCCGGGTGATGATCTCCGCCTGCACCAGCCTCCCGCTCCCCCCGCATCTCTTGCAGACCACAACGCCGCTGCCGCTGCACCGGTCACAGCGTAGGATACCGCTCTTGTCGCACTTGCTACAGCCTACGTTGCCTCTTCCGCCGCACCGGTCGCAGCGCACTTGCCCTCCATTGCATTTGCCGCAATCGGAGTTCAGCTGGCCGCTTCCTCCACAAGACGGGCAGGGCCTGCCGCGCGCGTTGCCGTTCCTGTCTGTCCCGGCAGAGACGCCGCCTCCGCCGCCGCAATACCCGCATTTTTCACTGCGTGTTCCACTCCCTCTGCATGACTCGCAATCCTTCGTGGTGTCGCAGGCCACTTGCCCCCTTCCCTTGCATCTGTCGCAGGTGACTTCCCCATCCCCGGAACACTTGCTACAGGTGGTTTGCCCATCCCCGAAACAATCCCCGCAGGCGACGCCCATTTCGTTGGTGATGAGTCGGAGGGTCTCGTTTTTGAACTCCTGGGGGCGGTAGTCCACGTTGGTCGAATACTTGCTGGCTTCCGAACCCTTCATGGTCTTTACTTCAACCTTGTCTTCCATGTCCAGGAATTCCAGGGTTGCCTTTTGGCAGACCAGACTCTCAGACTCAACTACGCTGACACTGGTCAGGAAGTCCCCGGGCAGGAACAGGCGCGTCAGCCATGCTTGCTGATGCCATTCCTGGAGCAGATCATCCTGCGTTGCTTGTACACTGCTAGAGTTCTGAGTCGTCATGATCAGTCCCCCTGTCTGCTAACGGCGGCCATGGTTTGACGGCGAAACTCCGCAGGGTTGGGCATGTCTGGGAACACCAGGTCATGACTGCCGCCGTAGAAGGTGATTTCGCCCTTGTTCACTATGCGCTCAAAGATGCTTTGGCGGACCTGCAAGCTTTCCACGTTTGACAGGTTGATTTCGAGAACCTTACGCGTCAGCAAGCCCTTGTTGGTGCCGATGACGCGATGGGTTGTGACTACGGCCTCGCTGCCCACGAAGCTGGCGATTGCCGAGGGCAGGTAAAACACCCCGATAACAGCCCAGATCAGGAACCGTATGGGGATGGTAATGACGCGCCAAATCCCGGCCTCGGTCCTCAGGTCGAATGCGGCGTGCAGCGGCATCAGTAAAATCGGCCAGAGCAGGATGATGATGCTGTTTTTTCCTCGGTAAAGTACTTCCTCTCCCGCCCCCAAGTTTTCATCGACCCAACTCATGGTGATCCTCCTGTGCGCTCGCCGGGCTGTCGGCTCTTCCTTGCCTGTTGGTGCGACTTGGCCGCCGCCCCTGTCCTGCTTGCGGCGTCAATCAACGCCTACGCAATAAAATGTGATACTATCTATTACGGTATATCAGGTATCCCCGTCCATAGCCGATGGTCTATTACCAAATAGTCTATATTCGGGTAATCTACCCCGAGTCCACCGACCAGGGCGATCAACCCCGCGCTCAGAGCTAGCGCGTTCGCCTTCTGCGCAACCGTTCGGATCCCGCGTGCATCCGAACCTCGGCCCATTTGGGCCGCTGACCATTCGCGTTTCGCCTCACTGATAGGCTCGCGACTATGGTTGTGATTCTGCTGATAGCGCCCGTGCCGACCGCCTCAAAACCGGGGCATCACGGCTTGGCAATTCAGGTATCAGGCCGCCGCCGGCCGGCGTTAAAACGCATCATGCCGTAGCGCGATATGAACGGAACAGACCTGAATAATACGACGATTGGATTGATTGAAACTATGAAAGCTTATCAACAAGCATTCGGCCTCCGCATCCGCCAGTTGCGCGACCAGCAGGGCTACACCCAGGAAGAATTGGCCCACCGGGCCGGCATACACGTCACCTACCTCTCCGGCATTGAACGAGGCGTCCGGAATCCATCTCTGAAAAGCATCCGCGCCCTGGCGAGAGCCCTCGGCGTCCGAGTTGGCAAGCTGTTCGCCTTTGAGTCTTGCTCGCCGCAGAGTGCTTGACAACCCTGTCGCCCGTCAATTTGACCGCCCCCCGGCCGCCGTCTATACTGCCGGGCGAGGTTCGGCCGCCGCCGCTCACCACCCTGATTTCCATCGGCGCCGCCTCACGCCGCGCGCGATTTTCGCTGCGGTGTACTGTACAGAGGAGGTGTTATCTTGCCCAATACAGTACCCATCACGGTGAACGTGAATGGCCGCTCCCATTCTGCGGACGTGGAACCCCGCACCCTGCTGGTCCATTTTCTCCGTGAAACCCTGAACCTTACCGGTACCAAGGTCGGCTGCGACACCAGCCAGTGCGGAGCCTGCGTTGTCAAGATGAATGGCGTGACTGTGAAGTCGTGCCCCGCCATAGCGGGGCAGGCCCAAGGCGCCGAGGTTACCACCAACGAGGGACTGGCCCAGGATGGCAACCTCACCGCAGTCCAGGAAGCCTTCTGGAATAACCACGGCCTCCAGTGCGGCTATTGCACCGCCGGCATGATCATGTCGGTCACCGAAATCATCGAGCGCAACCCCAACCCGTCGGCGGAGGAAGTCCGCGCCGGGTTGGAAGGCAACATGTGCCGCTGTACCGGCTACAACAACATCGTCAAGGCCGCTCTGGCCGCCGCCGCTGCCGGGCAAGGAGGTTAAGCGATGACTACCCGCATTTTCGGTTCCGGTATCCGGCGTCGGGAAGACCCGCGCCTGATCACCGGCCAGGCATCCTATACCGACGACATCAAGCTCACCGGCATGGTCCATGCGGCCATCCTGCGCAGCCCCCATGCCCACGCCCGCATCACCGGCATCAACACCGACGCCGCCAGGAACGCATCCGGCGTGCTCGCCGTGTACACCGGCGCGGACATCGAGGGTGTCCTGAACCCCATACCCTGCGCGTGGGCTATTCCCGACTCCGACCTCAAGGCCGTTGCCTATCCCGCCATCGCATCCGGCGTGGTCCGCTACGTCGGCGACGCCGTGGCCGTGGTGGTGGCGGAGAACCGCTACCAGGCCGAGGACGCGCTGGAGTTGATCGAGGTTGACTACGAACCGCTCCCGGCCATCATCAACCCCGAGGCCGCGCTGGGCGACGGCGCGCCCCAGCTTCATGAGGATGCGCCCAACAACCAGGCGTTCCACTGGGTGGCCGCCGGCGGCGACACCGACGCTGCCTTCGCTGATGCAGCAGTGACGGTCAGTGAGACCATCCTGCAGCAGAAGCTCATCCCCAACCCCATGGAGACCCGCTCGGCCATCGCCTCATGGTCGCCGGCCATGGGCGAACTGACGCTGTGGAACACCACACAGAACCCCCACATCGCCCGGTTCGTAACCTGCCTGGTGACCGGCATTGCGGAACACAAGATTCGCGTCATCGCGCCCGAAGTGGGCGGCGGATTCGGCGCGAAGATCGCCGTCTATCCCTGGGAAATGATCACCGCCTTCTGCTCCATGCAGCTTGGCGTCCCGGTCAAGTGGACCGAGACCCGCACCGAGAACTACATGGCGACCACCCACGGCCGCGACCACGTCGAATACGTGGAAATGGCCGCCAACGCCGACGGCAAGGTGACCGCCGTGCGCAGCGTGGTGTACGCCGGCATGGGCGCGTACCTGTCCACCGCCGCGCCGGGCATCCCCACCATCCTGCACGGCCTGATGTACTCCGGCCCCTACGACATCGCCAACATCAAGGCCGACGTGTACGGCGTGTTCACCAACTCCACGCCCGTTGAAGCCTATCGCGGCGCCGGCCGTCCCGAAGCCACGTTCCTGCTGGAACGCTTGATGGACAAGGTCGCCGACGCTGTTGGTATCGACACCGTGGAGGTTCGCCGCCGCAACCTGATCGAGCCTTTCGACAACAACCGCGACGTCGCCATCGGCATCACCTACGACAGCGGCAACTACTCCAACGCCCTCGACCAACTGCTCGGCCACATCGGCTACGACCAGTTCCGCCACGACCAGGAACACGAGCGCGAGCACGGCACTTTCCGCGGCGTGGGCATCGCCTGCTACTGCGAGATCTGCGGCCTCGGCCCGTCCCAGGTGGCGGGAGCCGTCGGCTTCGGCGGCGGCCTGTGGGAGTCTGCCACCGTCCGCATCTACGCCACCGGCAAAGTCAACGTGTTCATCGGCACGTCGCCCCACGGCCAGGGCGAGGAAACCACCTTCGCCCAGATCGTCGCCGACGAAATCGGCGTTGACGTGGACGACGTGGAGGTGATCCACGGCGACACCGACACCACGCCCATGGGCTGGGGGACCTACGGCAGTCGTACCACCGTGGTCGGCGGCGCGGCCGTGGCCCTCACCATGCGCAAGCTGCGCGACAAGGCTCGCGTCATCGCGGCGCACCTGTTGGAAGCCGACGAGGCTGACATCGAGTACGCCGACGGCCAGTTCTTCGTACGTGGCGCCCCCGACCGGGCCCAGAGCATCCAGGACGTCGCGCTGCAAGCCAACGTCGCTTGGAACCTGCCCGAGGGCATCGAGCCGGGCATGGAAGCCAGCACCTACTACGACCCGCCCAACTTCAGCTACCCCTTCGGCGCTCATGCTGCCATCGTCAGCGTTGACCCGGACAACGGGCATATCACGCTGGACCGCTACGTCGCCGTTGACGACTGCGGCCCGCAGATCAACCCCATGGTGGTGGAAGGCCAGGTGCACGGCGGTGTGGTGCAGGGCGCCGGCCAGGCCCTCTGGGAAGGCGCGGTGTACGACGACAACGGCCAGTTGCTCACCGGCTCCATGATGGACTACGCCATCCCGCGCGCCCACCTGGTGCCGGATATCGAGGTCCATTCCACCGTAACGCCGTCGCCCCACAACCCGCTGGGTGTCAAGGGCATCGGCGAAACCGGTACCATCGCGTCCACCGCCGCCATCTACAGCGCCGTGATGGATGCCCTGAAGCCCATCGGCGTAACCAGCCTGGATATGCCGCTTACGCCCGAACGGGTCTGGCGCGCCATCCGCGAGGCCGGCTACACCGGCAACGGGCACGGACACAGCCACGGGCATGACCACGACCATGGTCATGGCCACAACCACTGACCGGCTCCGGACAAGGAGGACTGATTGCAATGTTTGCAGCAGAGTTTGAATACCGGAAGGCCGGTTCTATCGCCGACGCGGTCCGGCTGCTCTCCGAAAACCCCGACGCCAAGCTCTTGGCCGGCGGCCACAGCCTGATCCCGTTGATGCGGTTCCGCTTGGCCCGCCCCGAGGTCGTCATCGACATCGGCGGCATCGACGGCTTGCGGGGTATCCGCATCAGCGACGGCACCATCAACATTGGCGCCCTCACCACCCATGCCGAGATCGCCAACTCCGCCGACGTTCAGCAGGCCAACGGCTTGCTGGCGGAGGCGGCGGGCGGCATCGGCGACCCGGCGGTGCGCAACCGTGGCACCATCGGCGGCAACCTGGCCCACGCCGACCCCGCATCCGATTGGGCCACCGTGCTGACTGCCTTGGGCGCGACGGTGTCGGTGCAGGGCCCATCCGGCAGCCGCACCATAGCGGTGGGCGACTTTGTCGAGGATGCCTTTGCCACCGCGCTGGCCCCCGACGAACTGATTACCACGGTGAGCGTCCCCGTGTTGGCCGCCAACCAGCGCGCCGAGTACGCCAAAATGGCCCACCCCGCCAGCTTCTACGCGGTAGTCGGCGGCGCGGTGGTCGTAACCATGGACGGTGATCGCTGCACTGCGGCGTCAGTAGCCGTCGGTGGCCTGACGCCCCGCCCGGTGAAAGCCGCCGCCGTGGAACAGGCGCTGTCCGGCACCACCCTGACCATGGACAGCATCGCCGACGCCACCTCGCGCCTCAGTGAAGACCTCAACGCCGCCGGCGTGGACATCATCGGCGACGTGTACGCCTCGGCGGACTTCCGCTCCCAGGTGGCCCCGGTCGAAGTGAAGCACGCCCTGCTCCACGCCATCGGTCTGGCCCACCACTAACTGCCGGGAGAACAACTTGCACCCCGCACCGCGCTAAATCCTGCGCCGTGCGGGGTGTATCATTTAACGGCCCAACCAAGTGATCTGCGAGGCTATACCTTGAAAATCCTTCTCACCAACGACGACGGCATTCACGCTTCGGGGCTGTGGGCGGCCGCCCGCAGCCTCTCCACTGTCGGAGAGGTCACGGTCGTCGCGCCCGACCGCGAGCAGTCCGGCGTCGGAGCGTCCATGACCCTCCATGCGCCCCTGTTCGCCCACCAGGTGCCCGCCGAGCAGTACCTGTTGCAATACGCCCCCGGCGACGACACTCCCCCGCGGAGCGCCGACGCCGTCCCGGAACCGACCGGGGACGCCGGCCTCGACTTGTCCCACACGATCCAGGCTTGGGCCGTGCAGGGTACGCCCGCCGATTCCTGCATCCTGGCGTTGGAGCAACTGGTCAACCCGAAGCCCGACCTCGTGGTCAGCGGCATCAACCGGGGCTCCAACATGGGTTGGGACGTCATCGTCTCGGGAACGGTGGGCGCGGCGTTGCAGGGATTCGTGCGCGGTTACCCGACCATCGCCATATCCGTCGGGTCGGTCCAGTCGCCCCGCTACGGCCTGGCCGCCAGCGTACTGGCCGCTCTGGCCGGCCGGCTCAGCGTCGCGCCCCAGGTGTCTCCGCCCTATTTCCTCAACGTCAACGTGCCCAACGAACCGGCGGACAAAATCGCCGGCGTCAAGATAACCCGCCTGGGCGGACGGGCCTACGGCGAGTCCGTGCGCACCGAGGAATCCTTCGGCCACCGCCGCTACTGGATCTCCCGCAACCGCCCCATACTCTCCGGCGGCGACGGCACCGACATCACGGCGCACAAGGATAACCACATCACCATCACCCCCATGGGCCTGGCCTTTTCCACCACCGACGAGCGGATGGCCCTGGTGCAGGGTTTGGTGGATCAGGCCGGGATACTAGCGTCGCCGGCGCCGGCTGCGAGCGCTGCCCCGATTTGATCGTCGCCTGGGCGCCGCGCTGTCCTGACGCCCAGTAGTTTCGCGGCCGTCGTCGTCGTCCTGCGATTCGTAGGCGGCGAACCCCCCGGCGTCGCGGATGCGCCGAATCCTCGGCCGGTCCCGCATCAGCCACAGCGATTGCGTCAGCACGGTCAGAAACAGGCCGGGAGCCGCCAGCGCGATCATCGTCGGATCGACCAGCGACTCGCCGTTCCGCCAGTGGATCTGCGTGCGCAAAAAGATCCACCCGCCGCCGACGATCAGCCACGCCCACGACACCGCGCCCGACACCACGCCGTTGTGCCACGGCGACCGTATGAACAGCAGCGCGCTGCACGGCCACCACACAAACGTGGGAACTATGAACCATCCCTGGTAGTACCAGGGCTTGAGCGCGTCAGGGGGAACCGGGGGCGGAGACGGATTCACATCAATATCGTCGTTTTCTATTGGGTATATTATAGCAGTCATGGCTCTGATCCCCGCCGCTTTCATCCCTCCCTGGATTCGGACCTACGCCGCCGTCGTCCTGGCGGTGGCCCTCGCGGTCAACCTGATTACCAGCTTCTCCCTGTACGTCCAGGCCCTGACGATTCCGGGGATGAAAAACAGCTTCGACCTGTCGTACACCACCGTGTTCGTGCTGGTGGTGGCGCTCTCCATCTCCAGGGTCGTCTCGGGGTTGCTCGCCGGAGCCGCCGCCTCCCGCTACGGCGGCCGCTGGATGGTCATTTGCAGCATCTTCGCCCAGGCCGCCGCCATGGCGTTCCTGGGCTGGTCACCCGGTTACTGGACGGCCCTCCTGGCCATGGTGGTGGTCGGCGTTTCATCCGGCGCGGCTCTTACGCCGATGATGGGGATGCTGGCCCCCTGGTTTCAAGCCGGCGACCGTGGCGTAGCCGCCGGCATCGCCGCCACCGGCGGCAGCCTGGCCATCGTCTTCACCGGCCTGATCGTGCCGCCGCTGACCGAAGTTTTCGGCGCGGAAGCCTGGCGTTACACCTGGTACGTCCTCGCCGCCACCAGCGTCTTTATCGGTGTCCTCTGCGTCAGCTTCATCCGGGAAAACCCCGGTATCCCACCGCCGGCATCGGAGCCGTCGCCATCCCCGGCCAATCCCCCGACGCGGACGCCGGTCCGCCCCGGTCCGGTCGGTTGGCCGGTCCAGGTGTACACCAACCCGTTCGTCTGGCTCATTACCGGCATGGCGTTCTGCTCCGGGTTCGTCCACGGCATCCTCACTTCCAGCTACGGGGCCTACCTGGAGGTGGAGCATGGCATCGACGTGGCCGTTGTGGGCGCCCTCTTCATGAGTATCGGCATCCTGAGCATCGGCAGCGGAGTCGGCTCGGGCGCGCTCTCCGACAAGGTCGGCCGCGGCATGGCGTTCGGCGCCACATTCCTCATCGAGGCGGCCTGTTATGCCTTGTTCTGGCTGACTTCGGATTTGGTTTTCTTTGTCATCGCCTCGGTGTTGGCCGGACTTGCCCTGCGTTCCACCTATACTATTTGCGCGGCGGCGGCCGGCGACTTCGTGCCCGTGTTCATGGCCCCGGCGTCCTTCGGACTCATGGGCATGGGCGCCGGCATCGGCAGCACTCTCTCGCCAGCCATCTCAGGGCCCATCGCCGACGCCACCGGGACCCTGAGTTGGTCTTTCGCCATGGCCTTTGGGATGGCGCTGGTGGGCGCATCCCTGGGCTTTACGCTTCACTGGATTACCAGAAGGAGATAAGACACCCTTGTTAGAGCAATTGAACGCCGACTTCAACCGCGCCATGGTCGTGGTGGCCCACGCCGACGATGCCGAATGGGGCTGCGCCGGTACGGTGGCCCGCCTGTGCGCCGAGGGCTGGGACGTGGCCTACGTCATCTGCACCGACGGCAGCAAGGGCAGCGACGACCCTGATATGACCGTCGAGATGATGGTGAAAATGCGCGAGGCGGAACAGCGGGACGCCGCCAGCATTCTGGGCCTGTCAGAAGTGTTCTTCCTCGGCTATCCCGACGCCTACTTGCAATCCACTCTGGAACTGCGCCGCGACATTTCCCGCGCCATTCGCATCCACCGCCCCGACGTTCTCATCTGCATGAACCCGGTGCGCAACCTCGACGGCGACGGCTACATCGACCATCCCGACCACTTTGCCTCCGGCGATGCCGCCATGGGCGCGGTGTACCCGGCCGCCCGCGACCGCCTGACCTTTCCCGAACTGCTCAACGATGAGGGTTTGGAACCCCACAAAGTCCGCGAGGTCTGGGTGATGGGCCGCACGGAACCCGACCACATAATCGACGTCACCGCCCATATCGAAACCGCGGTTGCCGCCTTGCGCGCCCACCGCAGCCAGGTGTCCCCGGAATCCGCGGACCGCCACCTCAAGGAATGGCGCCGGCGCGATGGCAAGCGCATCGGCGTTGAATATGCCGAGGTCTTCAAAAGGTTCCGGCTGGGGTAGCCGATTAAGCCGCCCTGCGGCGTCAATCACACTAGCCCATCCGCCGCAAAAGTGGTATCGTTCCACCATGTAACCTGACCTGCTTTGTCGGCTCAATTCAGGTTGTGTATTTACCGTTTACAAGGAGGGTAAAATGCCTCAGATCAAACACATCGCCATCGCCACCAACGACGCAGAAAAGACCGCCAAGTTCTACTCCGAAGTGTTCGGCCTGCGCCAGGTTGCCGAGCTCAAGAGCGACAACGCCAACGGCTACATGCTCAGTGACGGCAGCGTGAACATGGCCATCCTGGACTTCCAGA
>JAJDWF010000117.1 GCA_022825745.1 Dehalococcoidia bacterium
CCGGCGACACCGAGTTCATCCCCGGCGACGTGGTGGACAAGTTCCGGTTCCAGGACCAGAACAACCGCGTGCTGGCCGAGGGTGGGGAACCGGCCACCGCCAAGACTCTGCTGCTTGGCGTATCCAAGGCGGCCCTCACCACCGACAGCTTCCTGTCCAAGGCGTCCTTCCAGGAAACCACCAAGGTTCTGACCATGGCAGCGGTAGCCAGCGACCGTGACTGGCTGCGCGGCCTCAAGGAAAACGTCATCATCGGCCGGCTCATCCCGGCACGCCTTGAGTCCCTGCTCGCTTCGGAGCGGACCCTGGCGCTCATGGAATCCTTTGAGGATTACGAGGATGACGTGTTCGCTCCGGCATGGCTTTCGGGTGACGGCGAGATTCCGGAGGGGCTTGACCCCATGCAACGGGCCGCCCTGGACATGCCCCAGGAAGTCATCGACGAGGAACTCATCTCCGGACAACCGGCGTCTCCCTTCGGGGCAGGCCCGGGTCTGGACAACGCAGGGTACCAAATCCGCACCGCCGAGGAAGAGGAAGAACTCGTCCGCCGGGCCCAGTCCCTCACCGAATCCGATTCGGAGGTGGACCGGGAGGTGGAAGTCACCGCCTCACGGGTCTTCTCTCCCTTCGACGACGAGGATGAGGACATCCCGGCGCTGTAAGCCCGCGTTCAACGCACGGCTAAACCTGGTAGGGGCAATCCGCCGGGGCGGATTTGCCCCTACGTCTAGCACAAACCCGGCAGAGAGTCCGCAGCCATGGATCTAACCGTCAACCTGGCTCCTGAACGCTCCGGCGGCCTGCTGTTGTCCAACCCGGTTATGATCGCCTCCGGGACCTTCGGCTACGACGGGTACGGTCGTGGCCTGGATCCAGGTGCGCCCTTGGACTCCCTGGGGGCTGTGCTACCCAAAACGTTCACGCGGCGCCCGAGGGAGGGCAACCCCGAACCCCGCTGGTTCCCTTCATCCTTCAGGGAAGGTCTGGCCGCCGGCGAAACTACCTTTCTGAACTCTATAGGCCTGACCAACCCGGGCATTGAGGCGGCTATGTCGGACCTCGCTCCGATTTGGGACGAGATGGACGCCAACATGGTAATGAGCATGGCCGCCGAAAGCCCGGAGCAATGGGAGGAGATGGCATCCTTCACCCGGGGCGTCAGCGGTTTCGTCGCCATCGAACTCAACCTCAGCTGCCCGAACGTTGACGACGGCGCGATGTTCAGCCATCAACCCCGACTCACCGAGGCAGCGGTCGCCGGCGCCCGTCGCCAAACCAAGTTGCCGCTGTGGGCCAAGCTGTCGCCCAACGTGCCCGACATCACCGAAATCGCCCACGCCGCCGTCGGTGCCGGCGCAGACGCGCTCACCATATCCAACACGATCCCCGCTCTCCACATTGACGTTGATACCGGCGAGGCCGTGCTGGGGACCGGCTACGGCGGGCTTTCGGGACCAGCCCTGCGTCCCATCGCCATGGCCCTGGTGCATAAGGCGGCCCAGGCCGTAAGCGTCCCGATTATTGGCGTCGGCGGCGTTATGACCGGACGCCATGCCGCCGAATACCTGCTGGCCGGAGCGTCCGCAGTACAGGTGGGCAGCGCGAACCTGGCGGATCTGAACGCTCCGTTTCGCATACTGGCGGAGCTAGAGGCGCTGCTAACGGAATGGGAAATCGCCAGCGTCTCGGAGATAATCGGCAAAGCTGAAGTGGCTTAATCCGGCAAGCCTCTACCACGCCGCCCGCAGCACCATCTCCAGTTCCTCGGCTCCAGCAACGGGCCGCACGTTGCGATGAAGCCCGAAATCGGTCATCGCGTCCTCCGCGATTGCGGTTACACCGTCTTCCGGCACGCCCACTTCGCGCAACGAGCCCGGCAAACCGACCGCCTCGAAGAACCCCGACACCGCGTCGGCCGCCGCCTCTGCCGCCTCGGAGTCTTCAGCGCCTGGACCACGCACACCCAACGCATCGGCAATGCGAGCCTGACCGGCAACGTTGTGGCTACGATTGAACCGCATCCCCGGCGCAGTCAGTATCGAGTACGCCGCGCCGTGGCTGCATTCCGGATATCGCGTGTCCAGGCTGTGGGCCAGCGCACTCACTACTCCCAATGCTGACCCACTGGCGCCGGTGTCCCATGCGCGGTTGTACATGAACGACGCCGCGCACAGGTTGACCCTCGCATCTCCGTCTGCCGGATTTTTCCTCACCGCCGGCAGGTTTTCCACCAACAGCCCCAACGCGGCCAGCAGGTCCGCCGTCGCCATTGTGTTCAAGACCGGGGCTTGCAGCGCGCTGATCACGCCGCTGAGCAGCGAGCCGGACGCGCTGATGCAGAGCTCGGATGGCGCGGTCAACAACGCCTCAGTGTCCCAGATTATTGCCGCCGGACGCGTCTTTGGATCGAACATCTCCAGCCGATGCCCGGTTTCGCCGTCGATGATCGCCGTGCCGGCTCGTGTGGCTGCCGTCGTCGGCGTGGTCAGCGCCAGGATGTTGGGTATCTTGGGTTGCATCAGCCTGGGGCTGATCGGTCGCTGGCCCGGCGGGTACTTGGTCGCATGATCCTGGGGAGATCCGCCTTCAGCCAGCATGATGATGATGGCCCGTGCCGTCACCACTGCGCTGCCGCCGCCCACCGCGACGATCAGGTCGGCGCCGGCCTCCCTGGCCAACCGCGTTCCTTCCAGCACTGCCGTCTCGGGCGATCCGGTTCGCACGCCGTCAAACACGCCGGCCGGCTCCTCTCCCAAAGCCTGCGCCAGGCGCTCCAGCAGATTGGTACGCCGGCCCACCGACTGCCCGCATACCACAAATGGCCGTTTAGCGCCCAAACGGTCAATCTCGCCCCGGAGGTTGGAAAGCGCGTTGTGGCCGGCATGCACACGGACCGGATAGGCTACGTGCCGGAAAGGGCTCACAGTGGTTTCAGACATTGCAGCTCCTGGGGTTGGCATTTGATCGGCTTCGCAGCGCAGTGTACCCGACCCTCGAACGAGTCGCCACCGACGACGGGTGTTCCGCCGTGCTAAAATCGTCATGCAACCATGCTTGACAAGAGTTCCCAGCGACAGCAAACCTTGGAATCGCGCCTTGCCCGCTACCGCAGCCAGGCGCTGCGCTTGTTGGACTCGGCCCAGACCGCCATGAACCGCGGACAGTGGAACCAATCTGAAGAACTGCTGTGGGGCAGCCTGGTCGCCGCGGCTCGCGGCGTCGCCCTGTGGCACGGCGAGGCAACCGATTCCGATGACGCTCTGCGTGATTTCCTGCGCCGCCTGGGGAGCCAGGAGCGGGACCGCTACATCCGTGACGCCTTTGACCATCTATCGGCGCTGTCCGACGCCGCCGAGCGAGTGCGGGAACGGCGCAGCCGGGTTGACTACCTTTTCCTAGCTATGGACGACGTAACCGAGGCCGTCGAGCGTTTGGTAGCCCTTATTCCCGGCGGCGACGCGCCCGTTCCATCCGCCGACCCCGACCACAGCGTCGCCGATTTGGGCAGGTAGGCTGCTATGCCGGGAACCGTTGCCATCGAAACCCACGGTTGTAAGCTGAACCAGGCCGACAGCGCGGTACTGGCCCGCCAGTTCGCACAGTCCGGTTATCGGCTGGTGGACTCCAACGCCGACGCCGACATCATAGTGGTCAACACCTGCACCGTGACCGCTACTGCGGACTCCAAAGCGCGCCAAGCTTTGCGGGCGGCCCGTCGAGCCAACCCGGACGCAATCGTGGTGGCCGCCGGGTGCTATCCCCAGCGCGCTGCCGATGAGCTCCGCAAAATGACGGAAGTGTCGATGGTCGTCGGCAATTCGGAAAAACCGGAACTCGCCGGATTGGCGATTGCCCTGCTGTCCCGGAGGCATAGCGATGCTGCTCCATCTTCCTCTCTCTCGAGAGTAGAAGGTCGGGATGCGGGTGTCGGGATTCTGCGTCGCAGTCGGGCGATGGTTAAAATCCAGGAGGGGTGCGACCAGGTTTGCGCCTACTGCATCGTCCCCAAAGTCCGGGGGCGCGAGCGCAGTATTCCACCCGAAGAGCTGATAGCAACGGTGCGCCAGCACGTCACCGGCGGATTCAAAGAGGTCGCATTGACCGGTACCCAGTTGGGGACCTACGGGTTTGACCTGGAGGGGACGAATCTGGTCCGGCTGCTCGGCAGGATCCTGGAAGAGACGACACTCCCCAGGCTCCGGGTTTCCTCACTCCAGGCCCACGAAATCAGCCCGGAGTTGCTGGAGTTGTGGAGGGACCGCCGGCTCTGCCCTCATTTCCACGTGCCCCTGCAAAGTGGCTGCGACGCCACGCTCAAAGCCATGCGCCGGCGCTACGATACCGCGACCTTCCGGCAGGCCGTTGAGTTAATTCGGGAGAACGTACCCGACGCCGGCATCACCACGGACGTCATCGTCGGATTCCCGGGGGAGGATGCCAGCGCCCATGACGCAAGTTTGGCCTTCGCCGCCGAGATGGGCTTCGCCGACATCCACGTGTTCCCGTACTCGCAGCGACCCGGAACCACCGCGCACCATCTACCCGACCAAGTTGACGCCAACGAGAAACGCCGCCGGGCTACCGAGATGTCCGCCGTTGCCGAGGAGGGTTTCGTCGAATACCGTAACCGTTTGGCCGGCCAAACGCGCCCGGTGCTATGGGAAACGGGTCGATCAATCACCCCCGGTGATTCCGGCGAAAGGTGGAATTCGGGCGCGACGCTGCGTTGGAGCGGCCTCACCGACAACTACGTGCGGGTAGTGGCCGACACCGGGCTGGACCTCGCCAATCGCATCACCGAGGCGCGCCTGTTCCGGACGGACGGGAAAGCGATGCTGGCAACGATCCCGGCCTAAAGCTCCACCGGGCGCAGATACGCCATGTCGTTGTCCTTGCCCCGCTGCAGGTAGCCCGCTCTCGTCTCGTTGCCGTGGGCGAACACCATCAGCCAACCCCGCTTCTCCACATCGGACAGGATGTCGCGCTTTTGGTCCATCGTCCTCTCCGGTTCGTAGTCGAAGGAGGACAGCACGGTCGGCCACAGGTGGTGAGGCGTCGGAACCAGATCGCCCAGATAAACGATCCGCTCGCCGCCGTGGCTGAACACCACAATCTGGTGTCCCTTGGAATGTCCGTCGGTAACTATCAGATTCAGTCCGGGAAACAGCTCGCAGTCTCCGTCGATCAGTTTCAATTGGCCCCGTTCGGCAATGGGCGCGAAGTCATCCACACGAAAGACGTCAGCTTGACGCACCGAGGGTTTTTGGGCGTCTTCCCACGCCGCCCGCTGCACGTAGTAAGTC
>JAJDWF010000130.1 GCA_022825745.1 Dehalococcoidia bacterium
GCGCCAAAGACCACGCCTTCGGGTTCCAGTTCCCCTATCTCCGCCGGCGACAACCCGGCCAGCTCTGCCAATATCTCTTCGTTGTCCTGACCCAATCCCGCGACCTTCTCAATCGACATGGGATTGCCCGGATCTCTGTAAGGGCGACCGGCGAAAATACGGGACCCTACCTCAGGAGCCTGCGGGTTGGCGAACTCCCACATAAAGCCGCGTTCCCTCAGATGACCGTCGTTCACCAGATCCTCGGCAGTCATCGCGGAACCGGCGGCGATCCCCAGTCCCTGCAACCTCCGCGTCAGCTCCAGGTCGTCGTGCTGGGAGGTCCAGTCACCGATCAGCTCGTCCAGTTCATGGCGGTTGCGCCAGCGGCCTAAAGCGCTGCCGAATTTGGCTCCCTCGGCCCACTCGGGCTTGCCCATCGCTCCCTTCAGCGACTCCCATTCCGTGTCGGACGACACGACAATAACTATCCAGCGGTCATCGCCCCTGGCCGGATACACGTTGTGCGGCGCCTTCCACCAGTGGGCGCAGCCCAAACGATCGCGGGTTATGCCCCGTTGCGCCTCCAGGATGGCCGGGCCCACTGCCGACACCCCGGTTTCCAGCATGGTCAGGTCAACCCGCATGCCCTTGCCCGTCCTGGCGCGCTGGTACAGGGCAAGCAGCAGCGCGTAGGCCACGTTGTTGCCCACCGAATGGTCCATGTAGTTGGGGCTGGCCCGCTGGGAAGGGCCGCCCTCGTAGCCGGTCAGGTAGGACAAACCGCAGGCGGCGTCAACGGTGCGCGCCCGGGAACCCGCTCGCCGCCATGGCCCGGTGTATCCATAAGCGGTGCTGCTCAGGGTAATGATGCGGGGGTTGATGGCGGCGAGGCTGTCATGGTCGAACCCGAACCGCTGCATGGTGCCGGGGCGGAAGTTGTCGGTCACAATGTCGGCCTTCTCCACCAGCTTGAGAAACACCTCCTTGCCTCGCGGGTGGGTCACGACCATGCACAGGCTGCGCTTGTTGCGAGTGCCGTAATAGACCAGGTTGCCGGCTTCGTTCCACCACTCTTCACCCGGAGTTCCTGCCGGAAAGGGACCGGCTTTGCGGTCCTGCAGGTGGTCGGGGCTTTCGACGCGAATCACATCGGCGCCCAGGTCCGCCAGGAATCCCGTTCCCCACGGTAGTGCGTGCACCTGTTCCAGCGTAAGGACTCTGACCCCGTCGAGAATTCCCTGCTCCGCCATTGCCCCTGGACCTCCATTCGCTGTTGCTGCGCCCAAGCGTTTGACCGGCCCAATGATATTCAAGACGACGGCCCAAGTCCACTTGGGCCGTCGCCTGGCGGGTCCGTAGCCTTCGGGTTACCGCAGGAATTCGGCCAACTGGTCCGCGTTGGCCCGCATCATTCCGACATAGTCGGGGTGCTCGTCGTCCGGCAACGAACGGATGATGCCGACCGGGATGCCGGCGTCCCTGGCAACCTGCTCCAGGGCATCGTCGGAGAATTGGGGCTCCGCAAAAACGGCGGGCAAGCCCTTGTGCACCACCAGCTCCAGGACGTTGGCGATGTCGCCAGGCGAAACGTCCCCGCCGTGGCCGCCGACGAAAGCCTGCACCTCCACGCCGTAGCGCTCACCGAAGTACCCGAAGGCATCGTGGAACGTCACCATCACCCGGTGCTCCTCGGGTATCGACGCCACGGCGTCGGCGATGTAGGCGTCCAGAGCCTCCAGTTCCTCAATGTAAGCTGCCGAGTTGGCCAGGTAGGTTGACGCGTTGTCCGGATCTGCCGCTACCAACCCGTCGGTGATCTGGTTCACGTAGTGGACCACCATGCGGGGATTCTGCCAGAAGTGCGGGTCTCCTGCCCCGTGGTCGTGGCCATGGTGATCATCGTGGCCGGCCTGTGCATCGTGCCCCTCTTCATGGTGGTCGCCCTCGCCCAGAATACCGACGAAAGCGATCTTGGTGGGGGTACCGGAAATTTCCCAGTGGCTCACTTCTTCCAGGTCGTGGGTGTCGAGCGCGATGACTTCACCCTCGCCGGAGTTGGTGATGAAGATGTGCCCGGGAGCGGTGGCAATGTGGGGCCGTGCCCAGAAGCCGGGATCAATCTCACCGGCCAGAGCGTCCGACGTTGACGCCATGAGATCAAGGTCATGCGCCTCGTACATGCGCACTTCACCGTCGCTCATCACTACCAGCAGCAGTTCGCCGTCGTGGCTGAGCGCCACCTGGATCGGTCGCAGGTCCTCGCTGGCCGGTATCAACTGCTCCATTGAGCCTTCTTCCGGCTCCACCACGTAAAGACCTACCGCGGATCCCAGGGCGAAGAAATGGTCCAGTCCGTAGTACCCCCATACCGACGTGAGGCGGAAGTCGTCGGGCGACCCCGCCGGAGCCGGAATGAACGCATCCTCGTAGTGGCCGTCGTGGGCCTCGATCATCAGCACGCCGCCGGTGCAGCCGAAAACGGCCATGTGCCCGTTGCCCGCGTCGCCATGGAGATCGGGACAGCCTTCCGCCCGGTGCAGCGAATTGCCTTCCATGTCCCAGATCTCCGCGCCAATGGGCAGCCGGTAGTCGTCCGGGCTCTGCGCGTAATCGGGGTGCTGGATGGTGACGGCGAACAGGTCATCCTCGAGCGGCACCGCCGCGCCGTGCTGGGGGCCGGCGTTGAGCACGATGGGCTCGTAGGAGTCGCCTTCTTCTTCCAGTTCGTGCTCGTTGAGCAAGAGGATGTCCCCGGACCCGTCGTAGAACACGGTGGCCCACTCGCCGCCGACGTACAGATGGACCGGTCGGTCGCCGGAAATGTCGATGCCTATCGTGGATACGTCCCGTTCCACCAAGTCGAAGTGGTCTCCGTGCTCCTCCAGATACACGCCGCCATCGACGATGTTCACCGCGTTGGCGTCGCTGGAAACGGCGACGGCGAATCGCCCGCTCTTGGTCGCATAGATCCGGCCGGCGCGCGAACCCAGGTCGAACTCATTCTGGTGGACGTGGCCGGATTCCAGATCGATGACCGAAAGAGCGCCGGTTTCTCCGTCCCCGATCAAGAGGCGACCGGCTAACTCCACCTCGTGCTCTTCGTGGTCATGGTGGTCTCCTTCCGGGAAGGGCAATTCCACCAACTCCTGCGCCTCCAGTCCTTCCGACGCGATCACTCGAATGGCGTCGGCGGAGGATGCGTTGTCCAGCAGCTCTTCCACTTGGGCGGCGAGGTTAGCCCCGTTGCTGACCACGAGGTCCGCCTCCGATATGCGCACGCTGTCTTCGGGAGTGCTCTGCCACGTGTGGACGTCGGCGCCCGCTCTGACCAGCGCGTGCACCTGTACCAGGTCGCCGCCGACCTGGCGCACCAGGTCCGCAAGCACGGCGTTGCCGGTCATCACTTTCACGGGATCCGCCGGCACGGAGTCATTCGCCGCAGACGCGGTGGGAGCCAACTGTGCCGCTGGAGCGGTCGGTGCAGCCGTTGCCGCCGCCGGCGCAGTCGCAGGAGCCGTAGTAGGCTGGGAAGATGCCGCCGAAACTTGCGGCGCGGAACCTGCGGCGGGCGAATTACCGGACGGAGGGAGGTCCGGTTCTTCTCCCCCGCAGGCCGTCAGCAGCAGCGCAATCGCCGCCAGCGCGATCAACAGCGCCAGGGCCGGCCGCAGTGTAAGGGACTTGGCAGAGAGCCGGGGTAATTGCACAAGTGGATTCATCGGTTTTCTCCGTATCAATTATGGATGGTGATAGATACCAAGTATCAATAATGAGGACAAAAATAAAAAGCGTCGTCAGTCAGTGCTCGGCGCTGCAGGGCCAACCTTGGACGCGGTTGCGATCATATTGATACCACGTATCGAATCCTAACAGCGCAAGTCCGGCGCGTCAACTCCGGTTGGAGTTGGTCTCACATCAAAATGGGGCAGTAGCGCCAGCGGCACACGGGCGATGCTTGCCGCCGGCGCGGACTTCAGCTAGAAGTCGGGCTGTGGCGGCGCTCCCCAGCCTTGCGGGATGTTCACCAGGTTGGGCTCCAAGTCCTGCACCGACGTCTGGCCGCAGTAGGCCATGGCCCGGTCGATCTCTTCCCGCAGCAGTTCCAGGACGCCGTGTACGCCCTCGGCTCCGTTCACGGCCAGCCCCCAGTACAGCGGCCGCCCGATGCCGACGGCCCTTGCTCCCAGGGCCAGCGCCTTGACGACGTCGCTGCCCCGGCGCACCCCGGAATCAACGTACACTTCGCAATTCCCCTTCACCGCATCGACGATCTCGGGCAGCATCTCGATTGCGCCCATCGTCATGTCCAACTGGCGACCGCCGTGCGTCGATACCAGGATGCCGTCAACACCGCTCTCGGCGGCGACGTGAGCGTCCTCAGCGGTGCGGATGCCCTTCAGCACCAGCGGCAGGCCGGTGAGGTTGCGCAGCCATTCCAGCTCCTCCCAGGTCAGGGGAGCCGTGCGGTTCACGTTCCAGCCCACGGACTCGTCGGTGCCGCGCAGAACGTTCTCCGGCTTGTTGACGCCCCGGAAGTTGCCCTGCTCGAAGTTCCGGTCGTACCGGTTGCGCAGGTCGCGCTCTTTGGGGCTGGGGGTAGGCGTGTCCACCGTCAGCGTAATGGCCTTGAACCCGGCCTCTTCCGCCCGGCGGACCAGCATCTCGGTCAGGTCGTAACCCCGGTGGTAGAGCTGGAAGAACAGGGGGCTGGTGGCTTCCTCGGCCACCTCTTCCATGCTGCAATTGGAGCCGGTGCTCAGCATCATCAGGGTGTTGGACATGCTTGCGCCGCGAGCGGTGGCCACCTCTCCCTCGGGATGCGCCCGGTGGTGGGATCCCGCCGGGCAGACGAACACCGGCATGCTGAGTTCATTGCCCAGCATGGTGGTCGAAAGGTCTCGCTCCGTGATGTCGCGCAGGAACCTGGGCCGCAGCGTCAGTTCCTCGAAGGCGGTGCGGTTGCGCCGCGTGGTGAACATATCCATGGCCCCGGCGTCGATGGTATCCCAATCGTCGTGGGGCAGCACCAGCCTGGCGCGTTCTTCGTAGTCATAGAGATTGATGGGGTCGAGTCGCATCTGAGCCTCCCTGGGTAGAGTTGACAGCGTCCCCACTTTACGGCCTGGAGCGCCTGCGGGCAAGCCTCAACGAAATTACAGGGCGTGCACCGCCGGTATGACCTCTCGCGCCACCAGGTCGATATGCTCCAGCACCTCCGCCTGGGACATCTCCGGGTAGAACAGCCGCAGCGCCACGTCGGTGAACCCCATTTCGTGGTAGGCGGCGATCTGATCCACGCACTCCTCGGCGCTGCCCACCAGGAAGGTGTCGTCCATCAGCGTTTCCAGGTCGCCGGTCACCTTCCGCGTCAACTCGGCGTCCGTGCCGTGCAGTCCGTGTTGAGCATAGACCTCGTACTTCCTCGCCAGGTTGCCCCTTGCCCTATCCAGCGCCGCCCGGTTCGGGGCGCAGAAGAACTCACGGACGATTACCATGTCCTCGGGCACCTCGTGCCCGTTTTCCTCCAGCGTCTCGTGATACAGCGCGATCTGGCGCCGGATGGTAGCGTTGGACTGGGCCGGCCCGACGTAGAAGATGTCGCCGCTCCGGCCTACCCGGCGCACCGCCGGATCGCTCATCGCGGCCTGCCAGATTTTCGGGTGGGGCTGCTGGTAGGGCCGGGCGGTAGGCCGCGCCTCGGTCACGTGATAGTAGCGGCCGTGGTGGGTCACCTCATCGTCGCTCCACAGCCGGCGCATCAGGCTGAGCGCTTCGGTGCAGCGGGCGCCGCGCTCGGACATCTTGGTTCCGAAGGCTTCAAACTCCGCCGGGCGGTAGCCCAGCCCGATGCCCAGGATGAAACGCCCCTCCGCGATGTGGTCCAGCGTAGCGGCCTGCTCGGCCACATCCACCGGATTCAGCAGCGGCAGCAGCAATACCGAGGTGGCCAGCTTCATGTTGCCCGGCTCGGCGGCCAGCCGCGCCAGCACCGGCCACGGCTGGAAGTGCTGGAAGGGGTCGATCAGGTAGTGATGGCCCCAGCAGTAGATATCGAACCCGGCGTCGCGGGAGGCGCGGAACTGCTCCAGGTGGTTCTGCCACTGCTGCTGATGGTCGATGCTGTCCCGCTGCACCACGTGCCCAACCTGGTAGCCAACGCGCATATCGTCACCCTTCCGCAGACCGGACCCTAGCCTCCGACGTGGCGGTACTTGATCAGCCGCTCGCCTTCGAGGTTCTGGTTCACGTAGATGTCGCCGTGGGAATCCACCCAGACGGCGTGGGCGCCGTTGCCCCAGCCGGCGTCCGATGGGCTGCCCCAGCGCGCCAGCACGTTGCCGTTGATGTCCAGGATGGACATGAAACCGTCCAGTTCCGGCACGTACACCGCCAGGTCATCGTCGATGTAGATGTCGCACGGCCGCGCCAGGTCCGTCCAATGCTCCAGGAAGTTGCCCTCGGAGTCGAAGATCTGCATCCGGTTGTTCTCGCGGTCGGCCACGAACACCCGCCCGTCGGTGTGCACCCAGACGCCGTGAGGGACGTGGAACTGGCCGGGCTCGGTCTTCCCCGGCTCGCCCCAGGAGTCAACCAACTCGCCGTCGGGGGTGAACCGGTGCACCCGGGCGTTGCCGTAGCCGTCGGAGATGTACAGCAGGCCGTCCGGGGAAATGGCGATGTCGCTGGGGCGGTTGAACGGCCCGGCCGCCCGCACCGCCGGGTCGCTGTAGTTCCCTGACCAGCCGGTATCCGAGGGCTTATCCCACTCGCCCATGGTCATC
>JAJDWF010000112.1 GCA_022825745.1 Dehalococcoidia bacterium
TGGGTGTTCGGCGACAACATCGAGGACACCTTCGGCCACGTCAAGTACCTGGTCTTCTATATGGTTTCCGGCGTGCTGGCCACGCTGGCGCACTTCGCCATCGACCCATCGTCGCAAACCCCGCTGGTCGGCGCCAGCGGCGCGATCTCCGGCGTGATGGGCGCATACCTGCTGCTGTACCCGCGCAACCGCATCCGCACGTTGATCATCTATTTCCTGATTACCGTGGTCGAGTTGCGCGCCGTGTGGCTGCTCCTGATCTGGTTCGGGCTGCAAACCATCCAGGGCCTGCTGTCCATCGGCGTCAGCGACCAGGTGAGCACGGCGTTCTTCGCCCACATCGGCGGCTTCGTGGTGGGCGCGGCGGTCGGCTTCGCAGTCAAGACGTTCCGCCGCCCGCACGGTCCGGCCGGCGGGTATTGGAGCAACGGCGGCGACAACCGGCCGGCGCAATACTGGCGCGGCCGGCGGATTGATTAACCGGTTTCGCACTTACGCCTCCGGGTACGGGTTCAGGCCGAGCATGTCTCGCGCCTGTTGCGGCGTGGCCGGTTCGCGGCCGTGCAGCCGGGCCATGGTGACGGCCCACCCGATGTACTCGGCGTTGGATTTGGGCTGGGGGTTGTTGGGCAGGAACGGGCTGTCCTCCATGCCGACGCGGATGTGGTAGCCGGTGGCGATGGCAATGGCGCACAGTGGGAAGGTCTGGCCCAGGCTGCTGTGGGCCAGCCACGTCGATTCGGGGTAGCGCTCGCGGATGGTTTCGGCGATGAGCGTGTAGTTGCGCGGCGAACCGACCATGGCCTGCCGGCCGTCGCCCCAATGGGCGCCCGGCTCCACCAGGAAGTACCGGGTGTCCTTGATGTAGCCCTCCTGCATCAGGGTGAAGGCGTTGTTCAGGTCGCCCATGTCATGCACCGCCGGCTCGGGGAAAGTGCCGCGCTGGTAGCAGGCGTCCAGGGTCGCCGTAATGTCCTCGAATGAGTTGGGTGAAATTGTGGTTCGTCGCCGGCCGGTTTCGGGATCCGCTGCCCACCGGACTCCCATGCCCAGGTTCAGGGACACCATCTCCACCGGCTGGGGCGTTTCCAGCAGGTACCGGGTCACCGCTTCCACCGGCACGTGGGCCTGGCGGGCCGTGGTGTGGTTCAGCACCAGGTCGCACTGGGCACGGATCATGGCGTCGGTCTGGGCGTACCAGGCCGGGTCGTAGCTGATCCCGCCGTCCGGCGTGCGGGCGTGAATGTGGACGATGGACGCGCCGGCCTCGTAGCACCGGATTGCCTCCTGCGCCACTTCCTCGGGAGTCCAGGGTACGTTGGGGTTGTGGTCGCGCCCCCGGCTGCCGTTCAAACATCCCTTGATAATGATGGTGTCCATCGCATCCTGCCTTTGCCTTTCGTTTACTGAGGATTTACCTGCACTGAGGATTTACCTGACGCCGGCGCCGGTGGCCGCCGCGCGGTGGTTGGCTATGCTATCATAGGCCCGCCGGGGCCGCCTGCCGCGCTGTACCCGGCGTCTCATTGCCTGTTTGGAAGTTTCACGGAGGAATTGCCGATGCTGGACTACACGCCCAATATGGTCCTGACTAGCGACAAACAATACAAGGTCGTTGGCACCCGCCCGGTGCGCCACGACGGGGCCGACAAGGTCACCGGACTGGCCCGCTACAGCGCCGACCTGAACCTGCCCGGGATGTTGTACGGGAAGGTCCTGCGCAGCCCGCACGCTCACGCGCGCATCAAGTCGATTGACACCAGCAAGGCCGAGGCGATGCCCGGCGTCCGCGCCGTCGTTACCGGCGCCGACATCGTGGAACCCGCCGGCCGCGCGTCCGACCTGGCGGAAGGCGCGATGATCAACTTCAAGTTCCTGAGCAACAACATCATGGCCCAGGACAAGGCGCTGTACAAGGGACACGCCATCGCCGCCGTCGCCGCGGTCAACGCCCACCTGGCCGAGGAAGCGCTGTCGCAGATCGAGATCGAGTACGAGGTTCTGCCCCCGGTGATGCACGCCCGCGAAGCCATGGCCGACGACGCGACGCTGGTCCACGAGCGCCTTGCCGCGGGGAGTTCGGCAGCTACCCGAGCCGGCGGCATCCTGGACGACGATGACGATACCGCCGGAACCAACGTTGCCAACCACTTCGAGTTCCGCATGGGCGACATGGACGCCGGGTTCGCCGGCGCCGACGTGGTGGTGGAGCGCAGCGTTTCCACATCCGCCGTGCACCAGGGCTACATCGAGCCCCACGCCGGCACCGCCATGTGGCACGACGACGGCAGCCTCACCATCTGGTCCAGCAGCCAGGGCCACTTCACCGTGCGCGACCACACCGCCCGCCTGGTGGGTATTCCGGTATCCAAGGTGAAGGCGATTCCCATGGAGATCGGCGGCGGATTCGGCGCGAAGCTGGCCGTGTACATGGAGCCGGTGGCGGCGCTGCTGGCCCGCAAGGCTCACGCCCCGGTCAAGCTGGCCATGAACCGCACCGAGGTCTTTGAGGCCACCGGCCCGACCTCCGGCACCGAAATTTCGTGCAAGATCGGCGCGACCAGCGACGGCAAAATCACCGCCGCCGAAGTGCATTTGATCTTTGAGGCCGGCGCGTTCCCCGGCTCGCCGGTGCCCGGCGCCGCCAACTGCGTGCTGGCGGCCTACGACATCCCGAACACCTGGATTGAGGGCTACGACATCGTGGTCAACCGGCCCAAGACGGCAGCCTATCGTGCCCCCGGTTCCCCGGCGGCGGCGTACTGTGTGGAAGTCGCGCTGGACGAACTGGCCGAAAAGCTGGGCATCGACCCCGTGGACCTGCGCCTGATCAACATCGCCAAGGAAGGCACCCGGCTACCCACCGGCCCGCTGACTCCCAAAGTCGGGTACATCGAGACGCTGGAGGCAACCAAGGCGCACCCGCACTACAGCGCGTCCAAGGACGGCAAGAAGCGCGGCCGCGGCGTCGCCTCCGGGTTCTGGGGCAACAACACCGGGCCATCCGCCGCCGTCGCGTTGGTGAACCCGGACGGCACGGTGACGCTCACCGAGGGGTCGCCGGACATCGGCGGCACGCGCGCCTCCGTGTCGCAGCAGTTGGCCGAGGTCCTGGGCATCCCCGTGGAGGACGTGAACCCGCAGATCGGCGACACCGACAGCATCGGCTTCACCTCCAACACCGGCGGCAGCAGCGTGACCTTCAAGACCGGTTTCGCCGCCTACACCGCCGCGCAGGACATCAAGCAGCAGATGATCGCCCGCGCCGCGCGCATCTGGGAAGTTGAACCGGAGGACGTGGAGTTTGAGGACGGCGTCCTCAAGCACCGGGCCGACGACCAGTTGCAGATGACCTTCCAGCAACTGGCCGCCCGGCAGGTACCGACCGGCGGCCCCATCGTGGGACGCGGCGGCGTCAACCCCGGCGGAGCCGGCCCGTGCATCGGCGTCCACATCGTCGATGTCGAGGTTGACGAGGATACCGGCAAGGTTGAGATCGTGCGGTACACCGCCGTGCAGGACGCCGGCAAGGCGATCCACCCGTCCTACGTGGAGGGACAGATCCAGGGCGGCGCGGTGCAGGGCATCGGCTGGGCGCTCAACGAGGAGTATTACACCAACGATCAGGGGCACATGGTCAACTCCAGCTTCCTGGACTACCGGATGCCGACGAGCCTGGACCTGCCCATGATCGACACCTGCATCGTTGAGGTGGACAACCCCAACCATCCCTACGGCGTGCGGGGCGTCGGCGAGGTGCCGATTGTGCCTCCCATGGCCGCCATCGCCAACGCCATCTACGACGCCATCGGCGTCCGCCTGACCGTGCTGCCCATGAACCCGGGCAACGTCCTGGAAGCCCTCTGGGAAAAGAACGGCGGCTAGCGTAACGTGGGGGCGAGGCACTTCTCGCCCCCGCAAACCATCCATAGGGGGAGTGCAATGCCCGACGTATGGATACCCGCGCAGATGCAGCGCATCACCGGCGCTCCCGACCGGGTGCAGGTCGAGGGCGCGACCGTGCGGCAGGTCATCAACAACCTGGAGCGGATGCACCCCGGCATCAAAGAGTTGCTCTACGATGAGGAGCTGGACGACATAACGCCGGGCCTGGCAGTGATCGTGGACGGCGACGTGAGCCAGCTGGGGCTGATGGAGCGGGTCAGCGAGGACGCGGAAATGCAC
>JAJDWF010000142.1 GCA_022825745.1 Dehalococcoidia bacterium
ACCCATGGGCGCAACAACCGCCCCGTGCAACCCATCGGCAGCCGCACCATAATAGTCTCCGATGTGACATGAAGCCCGGCACCGGCTATCCGGCGCAGCAGCGCCCAATAAAATGGAGCGGGCGATGGGAATCGAACCCACGTAGCCAGCTTGGAAGGCTGGGGCTTTACCACTAAGCTACGCCCGCTCAGCAAGTCCATTATAACCCATGCCTAAAACCGTTTATCTCGCCAACTCCTACGGTTTTTCGACGCAGCAGAAGGCGATCCTGTTGCCGCCCATCATTTCCGCCCTGGAAAGCCTCGGCCTGGAAGTCTGGGAGCCTTTCGCCCGAAACAACCAGGTGGACTTTCAGCAAGCCGGCTGGGCGTACCGGGTCGGCCAGCAGGACTACGCGGACGTTGTGGCAGCAGACGGAATCTTTGCGATTGTGAACGGGGTGCCGCCGGACGAGGGCGTGATGATCGAACTGGGCATGGCCATCGCCCTGGGCAAGCCAACTTTCCTGTTCCGGGACGACTTCCGTCGCGCCACCGACAGCGAAGAGTACCCGCTCAACCTGATGCTCTTCACCGGTATGCCGGAACGGAACTGGCAGGACTACTACTACACGTCCGTGGACGAAATCGCCGACCGGGGCAAAGCCCTGGCGCGATGGGCCGCCGTATGCTGAAAACCCGTTTCACCGACCTCCTGGGGCTGGACCTCCCGCTCATGTCCGCGCCCATGAGCAACCACAGCGGCGGCCGGCTGGCGGCGGCGGTATGCCAGGCTGGAGGGTTAGGTACGTTCGGCGGCAGCAACAACTTTGGCGCCGAGTGGTTCGCGGAGCAGATCGGCTTCATACGCTCTCAAACCGACCGGCCCTTCGGCGTAGGATTCATCACCCACTTGATCGATGCCAACCCGGTCAACTTTGAAATGGCCCTGGCCGAAAGAGTACCCGTTTTCATTTTTTCGTTCGCCGATCCACGCCCGTGGCTACCCAGAGCACACGACGCCGGAGCCACTACCATCTGCCAGGTGCAAACGCCCCAGGCGGCGGAACTGGCGCTGGACGCGGGCGCGGACGCGCTCCTGGCCCAGGGCAACGAGGCCGGCGGACACACCGGCGAAATGAACCTGCTGCCCCTCTTGGTTGATCTCGTTGAACGCTATCCCGACGTACCCGTGCTGGCCGCCGGCGGGATCACGTCCGGCCGGGCGTTGGCGGGGGTGCTGGCCGCTGGCGCGGACGGCGCGTCGCTGGGGACGGCGCTGCTCGCGACTCCTGAGGCGGTGGAAGTCCCGGACGCCTTCAAAGAGCAAGTCCTGCGCTCCGAAGGCCAGGACACTGCCTATACCCGGTTGTATGACCTGCTGGGGGATGAACCCTGGCCCGACGGGATCGCCGGCCGCGTCTATCGCAACCGGCTGGTGCGGGAATGGGACGGCAGGGATGCCGAAATCCTGGCAAGGCGCGAGGAACTGGCTACCGATGCCGCCGCAGCCCGCGCCCGCCACGACCCTGAACTGGCCTCAGTGTACATGGGCCAGGGCGTGGGACAAGTAAACGGAATACGCCCAGCTGGGGACAAACTCCGGCAGATCTGTCGCGACGCGGAAAGTATCTTGGCCGGCCTGGCAATCGCTGAAATCAAGGAAGAGTAATCATCGTGTCTGACCAAACCCCAACAAATCCTGAATACACCATGGGATACAGCTCGGAATTTCTGCAATTGCTGCACCGACGCAACGCGGAAACCCACGCCAGTCATCTGATGCCCCATCTGCGACCCGGCATGCGCGTCCTCGATTTCGGGTGCGGGCCGGGCACCATCACTGTCGGCCTGGCGAGGGCCATAGCACCCGGTGAGATCCACGGCATCGACATGGAAGCCTCGCAGATCGAACTGGCGAAGGCCGCTGCCGCATCCGGCGGGCATGACAACGCTTCGTTTCAAGTCGGCAACGTGTACGAGCTGCCGTTTGAGGATGGGTCTTTCGACGCCGCGCACTGCCACGCGGTCTTGATGCACGTGCCCGAAACCCAACGGGCATTGCTGGAAGTCAAGCGCGTCCTGAAGCCCGGCGGGATCATTTCCGCCCGTGAGATGATTGCCAGCGCCTCTTTCAGCGAGCCGATGGGAGAAACCACCGACCAGGCATGGGCCACATTCATCAAGCTGCTGGCCGCTAACCAGGGACACCCCGAGATGGGCAAGCAACTGAAATCGCGCCTCCTCCAGGCCGGCTTTACCGACGTCCGGGCTACCGGATCGTTCGACTATTTCAGTTCTGCCGAGGACATCGCGTTTCTGCACGCCTTTATCTGCGACTGGTTTTTCATGCCCCAAGTTGTAGCGGCGGCGACGCAATACGGACTGGCGACACACGAGCAGTTCGAACAATGGCGGGCCGAAATGGACGAGTGGAAAGAAATGCCGGGCGCGGTGGGCGGGTTGGCCTTTGGTGAAGCCATCGCCGTCAAACCCTAGCCGGCGCAGCACGCCGTGGGCGAACGAATCGCCGCCGATGATATAATCCGAGGCCGGGATTATTCGCATGTTTTATGCATCCGACATCAGTAGGTCGTATGGAGACCGCGTCCTGTTCAACGGGCTGGACGTGTCAGTGTCGGCCGGGGATCGTGTCGCGCTGATTGGCGCCAACGGGTCGGGCAAGACGACGCTGCTGGACATCCTCGCCCGCGAAACGCTGGCCGACACCGGAACAATAGCGGGCCGCCGGGGAATGACGGTGGGATACCTCAGGCAGGAACCCGCGCCGTTCGCCGGCAAGTCGTTACTCAGGGAAGTGCTGGAAGCGAACACCCAGGCCATCACGTTGGCTGACCGGATCGCCGGAATACGCGCGGAACTCTCGTCAACCGAGACCGCCGCGGAACAAGACGCGCTGATGGATCACCTGGCAACCCTTGAGAGCCAACTGGAGGCAGCCGGAGGCGACGACCGCGACCATGAGGCGAAAGCCATCCTGTCGGGCCTGGGCTTCAAGGAAAGCGACTTCACCCGGGACATGAGCGAGTTCAGCGGCGGCTGGGTCATGCGCGCCGAACTCGCCCGGCTGCTGTTCCGCAACCCGGACATGCTGCTGCTGGACGAGCCCACCAACCACCTTGACCTTGAGGCTAACATCTGGTTCGAGAAATACCTGTCGGCCTTCAAGGGCGGCGTGGTGGTAACTTCTCACGACCGCACGTTTTTGAACCAGGTCGCGAATCGGGTGCTGGCCATCGAGCCGGGCGAGGTAGTGCATCATCGCGGCAACTACGACGAATACCTGGTGGCCCGCGAGCGCGCGTTGGAAATCAAGGAAGCGGCGGCGGCCCGGCAGGAACGGGAAATCCAGCGGCAGATGCGCTTCGTGGAGCGTTTCCGCTATAAGGCGACCAAGGCCCGGCAGGTGCAGAGCCGGCTAAAGCAGTTGGATAGGATCGAGGTCATCGAACTGCCCCGTGCCACCAGGAAAGTGCGCTACTCCTTCCCGGAACCGCCCCGCAGCGGCGCGGACATCATCACGCTGGCCGGCGTGGGCAAGTCCTACGGCGACAACGTGGTGTACCGTGATTTGAACCTGACCCTGGAACGGGGCGATCGCGTCGCGCTCGTGGGACCAAACGGAGCCGGCAAGTCCACGCTCCTGAAAATACTGGCCGGAGCGCTGCCCATTGACGATGGGGAAAGGCGGTTGGGCCACAACGTGTCAACCTCGTACTACGCTCAACACGTGCTGGACCAGCTTGATCCCAATAACACGTCCATCGAGGAATTACAGGAATCTACGCCTGCCGAGTCCGAGCAGAACCTGCGCACCATCCTGGGCGGTTTTCTGTTCAGCGGTGACGACATTCTCAAGCCGATCTCGGTGCTGTCGGGCGGCGAAAAGGCCCGGGTCGCGCTGGCCAAACTGCTGTTGCAGCCGAGCAACTTCCTGCTCATGGACGAGCCGACCAACCACCTGGACATGGCTTCGCGGGAAATCCTCGGGGATGCGCTGGACGACTACCGGGGATCCATTTGCCTGGTAACGCATGACCGTACCCTGATCCGCCAGATTGCCAACAAGATCATCGAGATCGACGGCGGGCGCCCCCGGGTGTTCCCCGGTGACTACGATAATTATCTGTACCGCAAGCAGCAGGAAGCCGCCGCAGCGCCGATTGTAGCCGACGAGAATGGCAGCCAACCGGTGCCATCGAAGAACGGGTCAGGCGGACGACGCTCCCGGCGGCCGTTGACTCCCGAAGAAGAACAGCAGCGCGCGCTCAACCGCCAGGCCCGCAAACTGGCCGCCCGCATCGACGAGATCGGCGTTGCCATCAGCGACCGTGAGACCCAATCGGCTGAGCTGGAAGCCATGTTCGCCGACCCGGAGCAGTTCGACGACCGGAACGCGCTGGAGGTCACGGGCGAGCGTTACCGTATCCTCAAAGAGGAGGAACAGTCCCTGTGGGACGAATGGGAGCGTTTGTCGGAAGAGGCAGAGGACATCGACCGGATGCTGGTGGGCCTCAAGTCCGACTAGCGCCAGGGCCGGAGCGCGTTAACGGAGGTTAGGCCATGAAACTGGATGGTCGGGTAGCAGTCATTACGGGCGCGGGACGAGGCATCGGCCGGGCCATCGCGCTGGCCTACGCCCGCGAGGGTGCAAAGCTCGCGCTGGCGGCCCGCAGCGAGTCGGAGTTGCAAGAGGCGGTCACCGCCGCGTCGCAACTGGGCGCTGAAGCCATTGCCGTACCCACCGACGTCACCAACCCGCAAGACGCGGAACGGTTGGTCCGCAGAGCGGTAGAGCGATTCGGGCGGATTGACGTGCTGGTCAACAACGCCGGAATGTCCGGCCCCATTGGCCCGTTGCAGGACAACGATGTCGCAGACTGGGTGAGCACCGTCAGCGTCAACCTCACCGGCACATTCCTGGTGTGTCGCGCCGTCATACCGGCAATGCTGGCCCAGTCAGGCGGGAAGATTATCAACCTTTCCGGCGCGGGGGCGACCAATGCGTGGAGCAATATGTCCGCTTACTGCTCCAGCAAGGCGGCGGTGGTGCGACTTACCGAAGTCCTGGCCCAGGAACTGGATGGCAAGGGCATCACTGTGAACGCCCTGGGGCCGGGCTCGGTTCACACGGGCATGTGGGACAAGATGACCGAGCAAGCCGCCGAGGCGGGCGCGGATTTCATCCACGAGCTTGGGTTGCGGGTGACCTCGGGCGGGGGCGCATCCATCGACGAGTGCGCTGAACTTGCGGTGTGGCTAGCCTCAGACGAAAGCGGGGCGCTGACCGGAAGGCTGATCTCGGCGGCAACCGATGACTTCCGCGGCCTGCCACCGAGGGTTGCGGAAATCATGGCCGGCGACGCCTACACGCTGCGCCGGGTTGGGCTGGACTAGCAGGTAATCACTCCCTGGTCGGCCAGGCCGGTCATTTCGGGTTCCGACAGGCCCAGCAGGTCCCCGTAAATCTCCCGGTTGTGTTCGCCGTATTTCGGAATCGGGCCGGCGGTCGTGGGTGTCTTGGAGAACTTGATTATGGTGGGTCCTGGCACCAGGATCTTTTTGCCGGGCGGATCGTGGGCATCCTCCTCCATCATCACGTCCCGCTCCCACATGTGGCTGTCGGCAAGAACCTCCGGGATTGACTTTACCGGCCCGAAGGGTATGTCGGCGGCCACCAGCGCCTCCTCGACCTCGGCCACCGTGCGTTCCTCGCACCACATCCGCAACAACTCCATGCGTATTTCGGCCATGTTGGTGGCGAACATGGGGGCGGCGAACTCGGGATCTTCGGCCAATTCGTCGTAGTCCATGACCTTGAGCATGCGTTCCCACATGCCGGCGCGCGCCGCTCCGGTGGTGACCCAGCCGTCCTTGCACTTGAGGAAAGTCCCGACGCGGACGAAATCGTTGGTGTTGGTGTCGTAGCACATGGCCAGCGCGACTTCTTCCAAGGTGATGCCGCCGTCCAGCATGGCGACTTCCAGCCATTGACCTTCGCCGGTGCGGTCTCGGTGGCGGAGCGCGCCCAGGATGCCGATGACGGCGTGGAGCGCGGCGGTGCGGTCCATCACCGGCCCGTTGCCCATGATCGGCTCGCCGAACCCGCGCCCGGTCTGGTCGCCGAAGCCGCTCATCGCCTGGATGATGGGGTCGAAACACTGGCGGTCGCGGTAGGGGCCGTACTGGCCGAAGCCGGAAACCGACGCCAGGATGATGTTGGGGTTGACCTTGCACAGTTCTTCATAGCTGAACCCCATTTTCTCCATGGTGCCGGGCCGGAAATTCTCCAGCACGACGTCGGAGACTTCGAGCAGGCGGAAGAATAGATCCTTCCCCTTTTCGTGGCGCGTGTTCAGCGTGACGCTCTTCTTGCCGCGATTGTAGGCGGCGAACTGCACGCTCATGCTGCCCACGAAGGGGCCGGAGTCTCGCAGGTCGGCGCCCTTGCGCCACTCGAGCTTGATGACCTCAGCGCCCATATCCTGGAGGATCAGGCCGCCACGCGGCGCGGCCTGCCAGCGCGCCAGTTCCAGCACGCGAACGCCGTCCAAAACGGACCCATTACCGTTAACGATCATGTGGTGTCTCCCCTCAATCCGGTTGTGGCCCTATTGTACCTGCATATTGCCCCGCTGATGGGTGGGTTGTACACTCGCGGCGAGGCTGAGTTTGACGGGAGGTGCAACGAATGCCGATATCCGACGAAACCCTGAACCGGATCATTGCCGAATACGGCGGATTCGAGTTGAGCGCCGAGGAATTGGAACTGGTCAAGCCCGAATTGGAGAACTATCTGACTGAACTCCAGAACCTGCGGGACCTTGACCTGTCCGACGTTATGTCGTCGCGCCTGTTGCGGGCGGCGGAAGGAGCGGAAGCCGATGCCGGATAACGAACTGCTGAAACTGACCATCTCCGAAATCGCGCCGATGATCCAGGCGCGTGAGGTGTCCCCGGTGGACCTCACCGAGGCCGCGCTGGCGGAAGCGGAGCGCCGACAACCGACGCTGAACTCGTTCATCACCATCATGCGCGAGCAAGCAATGGAGCAGGCGGAGCAAGCCGAGGACGAACTGTCCCGGGGCCAGTACCGAGGGCCGCTGCACGGCATACCCATCGGCATCAAGGACAACATCGCCACCGGCGGGATCAAGACCACGCTGGGCACCAGGGTGTTGAAAGACCACGTGCCCGACGAGGACGCCGAGGTGGTGCGCCGCAGCAAAGAGGCCGGCGCCATCATCCTCGGCAAAGAGAACCTGGAGGAATTTGCCGCCGGCGCAACGTCTAACAATCCGCACTACGGAGCGGTGCATAATCCCTGGGGCCTGGACCACGTCCCCGGCGGTTCCAGCGGAGGCGGCGGCGCCAACGTCGCCGCCGGCGTGACCTTTGCGTCGCTGGGAACCGATCTGGGCGGGTCGGTACGCCTGCCGGGCGCGTTCTGCGGAGTGGTCGGCCTGAAGCAGACTTTCGGCCGGGTAAGCCAGCGCGGCCTGCTCGTCACGAGCTTCAACGGGGACCACATCGGGCCGATGACGCGGTCGGTGCGCGACAGCGCGCTGGTGCTCCAGGCCATCGCCGGCTACGACCCGCTGGACCCCAGCACCGTGCCGGTTCCGGTGGACGACTACGCCCTGGTGCTGGAGCGCGGCATCCAGGGGCTAACCATGGGAATCCCCTCGAACCACTACTTCGACCTGCTGGACCCGGAGGTTGAAGCATCGGTACGGCGGGCCATCGCCGCGCTGGAAGAGCTTGGAATCGCCAGCCGCGAGGTCAGCCTGCCCAGCATGGAGTACGTGGGCGCGCTCCGGTTCTCCGCCATGGCGGACAGCGTAGTGACCCACGAGCCGTACATCGCATCCAACCGCGAGGACTACGGCCCCGATACCTTGTACCGGACGCTGGCCGGACAGTTCGTGCTGGGTCGGGACTACTCCAAGGCAATGAAAGTGCAGCGCATCATCAAGGAAGAGCACGCCCGGGTCTTGCAGGGTGTGGACTTCCTGGTGACGCCCACCACGCCGATGCCCGCGCCGCGCATCGACGCCGAGACCATCGAGGTGGACGGCAAGCGTCAAAAGGTGCGCGGGCCGGGTTCCGGGCACATTTCCCGCAACACCAGCCCCGAAAACGCGACTGGTTTCCCGGCTATCACGGTGCCCTGCGGGTTCAGCGAGTTGGGCCTGCCCATCGGCTTGCAGTTCATCGGCCGGCCCTGGGAAGAGGGCAACCTGTTCCGCATCGCCAACGCCTACGAGGGGGTGTCACCCAGCCGGGGGGTGTGGCCGGATTTGGGCTGACGGCGCCGGATCTCCCCTTTCGCGGGAACGACGCCAATTTCAAAGGGGCGAACCTGTCTGAGACGGGTTCGCCCCTGCATCGTTGGTGATTGCGATGCGCGATTAGCCGGCGGCTACCCAGTCGGCGACGCGCTCAGCAACCATGATGACGGTGGGATGGATGCCGCCGGAGCGCGGCACGCGGGGCATGACCGAGGCGTCCACTACCCAGAGTCCATCCACTCCCCGCACGCGACAATTCTGGTCGGTGACGGCCATGGCATCCGAGTCAGGCCCCATGCGGCAGGTGCCGGAGACGTGACGGGCCGTGCCGGCGGTCTGGCGCGCCCAAAGGTCAAGGGCGTCGTCATCGTTCAGGATCTCGTCCGGCGGATTGATGCGGAAATCGCACACGTCCTTGAAAGCGTCGGACTCCAGCATTCGGGCGCCAAAACGGATGCCCTCACGGATACGCCTGGTGTCGTTGGGATGGTGCAGATAGCGATAGTTGAACTCCGGCTGCACGTCGGGATCTGAGGACTGGAGCCTCACGAAACCGGAGCCGTCGGGCAGGCCCAGCGTGCAGGAGATTCGGGCCGCCCGTTCCGCCGGCACATCCCCGGTGTTGTAGCGGGTACGGACGCCGGCCACCTTTTCCTCGCGCTCGTCCACCACGGTGCTGCTCCGCAGCACCATGTCGTTGGTGTAGCCGGCGCTGCCGCTGTAATGGAGGCCAAAGTGCGGAGCATCCAGGTCGCCGGTCAAGGTCTTGCCGTCCTTTACCTTGTAGGTGACGTGGACGCTCAGGTGGTTCCAAAGTCCCTGGCCGACGCCGGGAGATTCATGCACTTGCGGTATCCCGAACTGCGCGAGTTGGTCGGCTGGCCCCACGCCGGACAGCAGCAACAGTTGGGGTGAACGGATCGCGCCGCTGCACAGCACCACGCGGTCTGCCTCGACGGTGAAGACCTCGCCGCCGCTCTCCGCCTCCACGCCAACTGCCCGTTTGCCGTCGAACAACACCCGGCGCACGTACACGTTGCCGCGCACGGTCAGGTTGAGCCGGTGGCGCATGGGGTTGAGGTGCGTCATGGCGGCAGACATACGGATGCCGCCGAGGTTGTTGGTGGGAGACACGCCGACGCCGGTGGGGTTGGGCCCGTTGGTGTCCTCCACGGCGCCGTAGCCCTCACCTAGACAGGCATCATAAAAGGCTTTCTGTATGTCGGCCCACGTCCCCGACCGCCGGCGACGCACCGGCATCGGCCCGTCGGTGCCGTGGTAGTCGTCCTGGATGTCCATGTCGTTTTCCATCTTGCGATAGAACGGCAGCACCTTGTCATAGGACCACTCGTCGTTGCCCATGGCCGCCCAGTTGTCGAAGTCTTCGGGGAAGCCGCGCTGCATGGCCTGGCCGTTGATGGAGGAACCGCCTCCGATGACCTTGCCCTGGGCAACGTGGATTTCTCCCTGTTCTTCGGTAATGGTGCCGCGCAATGCCCAGTTGTGTATGGAGTCTTGCGCTTCGGCGTACCGGGTGCCGCCGAACTTGACGTCGTCGGGCAGGACCGAAGGGTCCGGGTAGTCGTTGCCCGCCTCAAGCAGCAGCACCGAGGTGTTGGGGTCTTCCGCCAGGCGAGCGGTGAGGGTGGAGCCGGCAGCGCCGCCGCCGACAACGATAACGTCGTACTTCATAGGTACTCCTTGAACCGGTGCGTAGTTGTAGGCAATGATTCTACAATAAAAGTGGCCGGGTTAGCCGATGATCACCGGCTGACCGGATTCCATTGACTCGTAGGCAGCGAGAACCAGGGACAGGTCGGCGGTTCCCTCCGCGCCGGACATGGACGGTTGCCGGCCTTCCCGAATACTGCTGTGAAACTCGCGCGCCATGGGAACGAACCCGCCCGGGTAGTGGTCCAGGTCAACCAGCGTTTCAGCGTCCGCGTCCACGATCTTCAACTGCGGCTGGCCCCTCTCAAAATACAGCGATGCGGTCGTGCCGGAAATCGATACCCAGGAATGTGGCTTGACTGGAGCCACGCACCAGGAATGGTTGATGACGCCTACCACGCCGTTGTCAGATTTAGTCATTATCACTACGCCGTCCTCGGCCTCAAGCCCGGGCTGGGCTGACGGCACTTCCTGGGCATAGACTTGCCTAGGCCGGCCGGCCAGATACGACAACGCGCTGACCTTGTGGATACCGCCGTCGATCAGCACTCCGCCGCCGTTGAATTCGGCGCTGGTGCGCCAACCGGTGGGCTGGAAAGGGTATTGTTCCTGGAGTTGTATGAGGCGAACCCGCCCAAGCCGGCCGTCATCTACCAGGCGCTTGGTTTCCAGCATTGCGGGGTGAAAACGCCAGTTTTCGGCGACCATCAGGGTGATGCCGGCCGAATCGGCAAGTCGGATCATCGCCTGCGCGTCGTCCAGAGTAGCGGCAATGGGCTTTTCGACCAGCGCGTGCTTTCCCTCATTGGCGGCGAGGGCGACGTGTTCCAGGTGCAGATGGTGGGGCGTGCAGACGTACACGGCGTCCACTCGGGGGTCGGCAGCGGCGGCGGCATAGTCGCCGAAAGCGTCCAGGCCGCTGAAGCGGGCCGCGTAATCCCCCGCCTTGCCCAAATCCCGGCTGGCAAAATACAGGTCGATCTCGCCGCGCAACTCCATGATGGATTGGGCGAACGTCGCGGCGAAGTCACCGCAACCAAGAACGCAGAGACCGAGTGGCAAGCCGGCACCGTCCGAATGCGTCACCCGCCAGAGGCGGCAGGATTCACGAGATGATTGGATTATCAGGATTGGCTGTTGTTTTAGCAACAATGGGGAGGCTACGCAGGGCCCTACAATTACCGGACTGAACCGGGTTGAGGGTGTGGCTGGCGCGCCGGGACGGGGAGGTCGCGGTTGAAGAATTCACGGTAGCGGTCTCGGCTGGCCCAGGGGAGGAGGCTGGTGACGATCCGGCGCGGCTCGGGGACATCGCCCTGGCTCCGGATGTCCTTGAGGTAGTGTTGGAGTCGCATGAAGGTGGAGAGGCGGAAGCCGGCGTTGGCGATGCGCTGGATGACGTCGTGGGGTTCGGGTGGTTCGTCGAGGTCCCAGTCGTCGGCGACGGCTTCGGCGATGCGGCGCATTTTGATGATGGCGAGTTCGAGGACGAACTTGCGCTTGAGGGCGTTGACGCGGCGACGGATTTGGGCAAGGGTCATGGATTACCTCGGGGTTGATGGTGTGGATGTGGCGATTTTGGCGAAATCCCGCTCATTTCCTCTCATTTCCGTTCGTTTGAGTAGGGCGTTGAGCGGATGGTGGGGGCGTAATGGGCGGGTTTTGGTGGTGATATTGGTGGTTTTGGCGGGCTGGTGAGAGGGTTTGGGGGCGGTTGCTGCGGGAGCTTCGAGATTGCCACGTCGCTGTCGCTCCTCGCAATGACAACCCGATTGGGCGATTGGATGGTTTAGTTAAATGGTACGAATGGATGGTGATAGGGGCAAGAGGGAAGTGTCACCGGCAGTTGGGAAAGGTCGGAGAGAGGGGATTTCCCGGAGATTGGATAGACCCGGGGAGGCGACGCGGTTGATTGGCCGGTTTGGGGTTCCTATAATCGCCGGCATCCCATAGTCGAACAACGCCGAACGAACGCCGTAGTGACGGCTGCGGCGAAGGAGATTGAACATGCCTCGTCTGGATGGAAAGGTTGCTCTGATCACGGGCGCGACCGGCGGCATTGGCCGGGCGGCGGCGCGGTTGTTCACCGACGAGGGCGCGCGGGTGGCGCTGGTTGACCTCGACGAGTCCGCCCTGCAAGAACTGGTTGCGTCCATAGGCCAGGACAAGGCCAGCTACGCGGTGGCGGACGTGACGGACCCGGCTCAAAGCCAGGCTTATGTCAGTGCGGCGGCGGAACGCTGGGGCGGCATCGACGTGTACCTGGCCAACGCGGGAATCGAAGGGCAGTTAGCCTCCATACCGGAATACCCCATCGACGTGTTCGACCGGGTTATGGCCGTGAACGTGCGCGGGGTCTGGCTCGGCATCAAGTACGTCGTCCCGGTGATGCGGGAGCGCGGCGGCGGCAGCATCGTCATCACGTCGTCCACGGCCGGCATCGGCGCCGGCCCGGACATGTCGGCCTACACCACCAGCAAGCACGCGGTGATTGGGCTGATGCGCACGGCGGCAATGGAGGGCGCATCCTTGGGCATCCGGGTCAACACCGTGAATCCGGCGCCCATAGAGACGCGCATGATGCGCTCCATCGAGGAGCAGCGAGTGGCCGCCGCGGACGATGCGAACGTAACCGTGGAGCAGACCTATCGGGCGGCGTCGGCACGCATACCGCTGGGGAGATACGGCAATCCCGAAGAAGTAGCGCGCCTGATGCTGTTCCTGGCCAGCGACGACAGCAGTTTCTGCACCGGCGGCGTGTACATGGTGGACGGCGGCAGGTCGGCGGGAAACCGGTAGCGTTTGCTCAGCAGCAACTGGCGAGTCCGGGAACGCGCGGGATGGCGCGGTCGCGGACCAGCAGGGTGGCGACGGTAGCCACTATCGAAAGGGCCAGCAGCAGCGCGAACGCCCGGTCGTAGCTCCCCCAGATGTCGAACGCCAGCGCCCCGACCAGCGCGCCCAGGCCGCCACTGACCTGGTGCACCCCCGATATGGTGCCGCTGATCCTGCCCATGCGCTCCCGCCCGAAAATGTTGCCGGAGAACATCACCGTTAGCGGGGCGGTCATCAGGAACGTGAAACCGTAGAGCAGGGCGAACACGATCACCGACGCCTGGGACTGCGACAGCAGAATCAACATGAATATCCCGATCCGCATCACGAAGCACAACAGCGTCGGCCGGCCCGGCCCCATGAGATCGGCCAGGTATCCCGAGGCCAGTACGCCCAGCAGTCCCATCACTCCCATCAAGGCCAACAGGTTGCCGGCGATTAACGTGCCTAACCCAATATCCAGGGCAAAGGCAACCACATGGGTCGCCACCAAGAAATCCTGGAACCCGCAGATGGCATAGATTCCCACCAGCAGCCACAACTGGCCCGATGTCAGCAGGGATGCCTGCCGGATCTCGTCGGGCGGCGGTGCCGTCGGGTCACCGGACGCAGCGTCAGCCGGGCCGGCGCGCGGTGCCGGCGCGGATCTGACCGCCGCCAGCACGATGGGCGCGAGAATGAGCAGGTTCGCCAGACCCAACCCGCCGTAGGACCAACGCCAGCCGAATCGCACCAACGACTGGGCCAACGACCCCACGATGACTAGCTGGCCGATGGCGTTGCCCGACACCGCCACGCTGTTGGCCAGGCCGCGCCGGTCGGGAAACCACCGGACGGTCATAACGCTGACCACCGGGTTGGAGATTCCCGCGTTGCCCAGCGCGAACACCAGCCCGTACACCACAAACAGTTGCCACGGAGCGGATACGACACTCATCAGGCCGATACCCACCGCGCCGATTGCCGCGCCCGTTCCCATGATCCAGCGCAGGTCGTAACGGTCCGCCAGCCTGCCGACGAACGGCATCGCCAGAGCCGAAACCATCATGTAGGCAGTGGCGCCCAGCGACAAGGTGGATCGTGTCCAATCTAACTCATCCACCATGGGCTTGAGCATGAGGCCCAGGGCGGAGCGCGAACCTCCGTTGAAAAAGAGGACCGCGAACCCGGTGGCCAGGATAATCCAGCGGTAATCTAGACGACGCATCACAACACCGCTTGGTCAGACTGGCCCGCCACGATGCGATCAGGTTAGAGAGGCGTAACGCAGCGGCCGGGGTCGGACTCCGCCAGCACCTGGGGACGGTGGCCGGTGTGCAGGTAATCGGCGATCAACTTGCCGGCCATGGGGCCGCGGCCAAACCCGGATGAAGCCAGCCCGGTGACGACATAAAGGTTATCCAGCAGGGGAATTTTGCCGATGATGGGCTTGCCGTCCAGCGAAAACGGCATCAGACCCGACCAGGTACGGCTGATTGCAACGCCGTTCAGGAAAGGCAGTACTTCGGCGGCATGGGCGAAATTCGCCTCAACCCCGGTCGCATCCACCGTCCGGTCATACCCGACCAACTGGCGGTCGCCGCCGAAAATAACCCCGCCGTCCCGGGTCTGCCGCCCGTACAGGTGCCTGGTAATGCGGCGCTCCCCCAGGTGGGTCAACTCCGGCGGCGTATCCGGCCCGGCGCCGGAATCGTCGCTCCAGTATGCGTAAGACTCCGCGCCGGATAGCCCATGAAACACCCGTGGCGGCAGCGGCTCGGTGGCCCACATCTGGCCCCGCACCGGCACCACCGGGATGCTCACTCCCAGTATTTTCCCAAGCGGCCCGCACCATGCGCCCGCCGCCAACACTAGGTTCCGGGCATGAAACGCCGCTTCATGGCAAACGACTTCATAAGTGCCATCGGCGGATTGCGCGATGCCGGTAACTTCCCGGTCAGTCAGGATTTCGGCGCCTAGATTGCGGGCCGCGTCCGCAAAGGCACGGGTGGTCTTCACGGGGTCCGCCTGGCCGCGCAGCGGAAAATACATCGCACCTTTCAGGCTGGGACTCAACTCCGGCTCAATAGCCCGGGCCTCGTTCACCGTCAGGAGTTCCGCCACATAACCGCGAGCTTTGAGCGAGAGCGCCCGATCCCTGGCGAATTCGTACTGCTCAGCCGTCTGTATCGCCTGGAGACCGCCGGATGCGCGAAACTCGACGTCGTAGCCGAGTTCGAGTTGCAGCCGCTTGAAAATCTGGAGGCTCCCCATGGTCAGGTAGGACTCCAAATCTGGAACATTGCCCCAACCCAGCGCGCCGACACCGCCGGCGTTAACGCCCGACGCTTCGGATGCGATTGCGCCTCGCTCAAGCAGGGTTACGCTGCGTCCGTGTTCCGCAAGGTGGAAAGCGGCCGAGGTGCCGGCGATTCCACCGCCTATGATGATGACATCCGCAGTGTCCATGGGAATCTCGTCTGTGTTCCAATGGCGGAGAGAGCGGGATTCGAACCCGCGATACCCCAGAGGGGTATACCGGTTTTCGAGACCGGCGCCTTCAACCACTCGGCCACCTCTCCGTAGCAGCGCAGGAATCATTGTATCAGATTGCCGCCGGCCGCCCACTACGGCCGTGCCGTCAATCGAGCGAAATGTGCGTGCTATAATCGCCGCGTTATGTCGTTGCAGCCCCAGCTTTCCGAGCATGCGTCCGACCGGGCCGGCGGCCCGGCATCGGCCCCCTACTGGGAAGAACCGACCTCATCGCCCTACTGGGACGAGGCTGAACTGGCCGCGTTTAACCCCGACCCTCCAGCAGCGCACGCCGCATCGGGAGCGTCGCCTGCCATCCTCCAGGGACTCAACGAGCCGCAACAGCAGGCGGTCCAATGCACCGAAGGCCCCCTGTTGATCGTCGCCGGCCCCGGATCCGGCAAGACGCGCGTCATCACCCACCGCATCGCCTACCTGGTGGAAGAGTGCGGCGTCGCCCCCTGGCGCATCCTCGCCGTGACCTTCACCAACAAGGCGGCACGGGAAATGCGGGAGCGCCTGGATCGCCTGATGATGGGCTCCGGCGAGGCCGTCACCATGGGCACGTTCCACGCCGTCTGCGCCCGCATCCTGCGACGCCACGGCGAGCGCGTGGGCCTCGACCGCAACTTTACGATCTACGACCAGGACGACCAGACTGACGCCGTCAAGTCGGCGATGCAACTTGCCGACGTTGACCCGCGCAGCTACAACCCCCGCGCCCTGCTGTCCCGCATTTCCGCCGCCAAAAGTAACCTGCACGACTCCCGGCAGATGGCCCAGTCCGCATACGACGCCGACGACGAATACGGCGCGCACTGGATCGACGCCTGCGCCCGCGTGTATCACTACTATGAGGAAGCGTTGACCCGCCAGAACGCCCTGGACTTTGACGACCTGCTGATGCGCACCGCGCAGCTTCTCGAAACCTCAGACGAAGTGCAGGCGCAGTACCACGACCGCTATCGCTACCTCCTCATCGACGAGTTCCAGGACACCAACGTCGCCCAGTACCGGCTGGCCCGGCTGCTCACCGGAGCGCACCGGAACCTCTGCGTGGTCGGCGACCCCGACCAGAGCATCTACTCATGGCGCAACGCCGATATCCGCAACATCCTGAGCTTCCAGAGCGACTTTCCCGACGCCACGGTCATCAGCCTCGGCGAAAATTACCGCTCCACCAGGAACATCCTCAACGCGGCCTCCAGCGTCATCGCCACCAACCAGGAGCGCATCGAACGCGAACTGTACACCAACAATCCCGTCGGCTCGCAACTCACCCTGCACGAGGCGTACAGCGAGGAGGACGAGGCGGCCTGGGCGGTGGACGAGGTGTCGCGCCTGGCCAGGGCCGGCCAGTACCGCTCCGGCGATTGCGCCATCATGTACCGCATCAACGCCCAGAGCCGCGCCTTTGAAGACCAGTGCATGCGCCAGGGCATCCCGTACCGGTTGGTCGGCGGGGTTCGGTTCTACCATCGCAAGGAAATCAAGGACACGATGTGCTACCTGCGGGTGATTTACAACCCCGGCGACGAGGTCAGCCTGCAACGCATCATCAATACGCCCCCACGCGGCATCGGCGCGAAAACCGTCCAGGTTTTGACCTCTTACGCCGCTGGACACGGCATCACCACGCGAGCGGCCATGACCGACATCGCCAACGCTCGCGCCGAGAACCGCCCTTGTCCCATCAACGTCACCACGCGCGCCGCCCGCTCCATCGCCGACTTGTCGGTGACGCTGGACCGGCTCGGCGACGCCGCGCGCGAGTTGGCCGTCGCGGATTTGCTGGACCGCGTCCTCGATATGTCCGGCCTTGCCAAACACATCCATGCCCAGGATGACGGCGAAGAGCGCTGGGAGAACATCCTGGAACTGCGCGGGCTGGCCGAGGACTACGGCCCTCCCGGCGACGGCAGCGTTGACGGTCTCAGCGCGTTCCTGGAGCGCGTGTCCCTGGTGTCCGACGTTGACCAGTACGAGCAGTCCGAAGACGCTTTGACCCTGATCACCCTGCATCAGGCCAAGGGCCTGGAGTTCCCGGTGGTGATGATGGCCGGCATGGAGGAGGGACTGCTGCCCCACAGCCGCTCCATGGACACCCTTCGGGAGATTGAAGAGGAAAGGCGGCTCTGCTACGTCGGGATGACCCGCGCCAAGGAGCGTTTGTACCTGCTGCGGGCGTTTCGGCGGCGTTATCCGTCGGCCGGCGGCGTGTCGCTGCCCTCCCGATTCCTTGAGGACGTGCCCGACGAAGTGCTGGCCTCACCCGCCGTTAACCGGCCGGCCGGCTCCCGCGCGGGAGATTACTCATTGACCGCCTCTCGCAACCGACCGGGCCGCAACGAGGACGCCGTCATCGGCGGCGAATACGCCACCCGCCGCCGCGAATCCCGCACCCGTCTGGGCGATGGCGAGGGCGCTTCCGGCCGAGCTACGGCCGGCCGCCTCCGGGGAAACATCGACGAAAAGCTCACCCAGTGGGACTCCAGCCGCTCCGTTTCCAGAAAGGAACCCACGCGCGCGCCGCTCACGGTGGGAGAAATCGTGCGCCACCAGGTGTTCGGCGAAGGCGTCGTTCAGGAAGTCCAGGGCGAGGGCGAAACCGAACAGGCCACGGTGAATTTCGGCGGCGACGTCGGATTGAAGCGCCTGCTGGTGTCCCTCGCCCCGCTGGAACGCGGCTAGCCGCACGATTGGCGTTGCACTTTCCCAATATGATGGCGGGGGATACAATCTGCAAAAGACGGTAATGGAGGCTGAAGATGTCCGGATATGTGATCATCGACGTAGAAGTGACGGACTCCGAGTTGCACACGCAGTTCCGCGAGCAGCTCAATGATGTGTTGCCTTCCTACGGCGGCAAACACGTCGTCAGAGGGGGACAGATCGACGTAGTGGAAGGGAGTTGGCATCCGACCCACCTGGTGATTATGGAGTTCGAAAGCGTGGAGCAGGGAAGAGCGTTTCTTGACTCTCCGGAATTTACCGGCCTGCAGGAAATCCGCTCCAGATGCACGGGTAACCGGAACGTGGTGGTCGTCGCCGGCCCATAAGCGACCTCGCTAGCGGTAAAGATGGCCCGTACCAATACCGCCGCACATCGCTACGGACTCGACGAAAGGCCGCCGGCGTTGGCCGCCTTGGGTCTGGGAGCGCAGGGCGCTCTGCTGAACGTGCCGCCGATGGTGCTGTATCCGCTGATCGCGGTGCAAATCGCCGGCGGCGGTTCGGCCCTGGCCGACTGGATGGTCTTCATCGCGCTGGTGGCGACCGGCGCAACGATGGTGTTACAGACCATGCGGGTAGGCATTGTAGGGAGCGGATGCCATCTGAGCTCCGTCCCCTCCGCAGTAGCCATACCTTTCTGCGCGTTGGCATTGGCGGAGGGTGGACCTAAGACGCTGGCGGCGCTGGTTTTCTTCTCTGGGCTGTTCGGTTTGGGAGTCGCGCTGCGCCTGTCCATGCTCCGGCGCATCTTCAATCCGATGGTGACCGGTACAATCTCCATCCTGCTGGTAATCACCATCATATCCGTGGTGCTGGAAAAGGTGGACGTCGTTCCTGCGGGACGCCTGGACTCGGCCGGATTACTGTGTGGCGGGATTACACTGATCAGTACGCTGGCGTTTCTGCTCCCAAAGCCCGGTTTCTGGAGGGTTTGGGGGCCGCTGTTCGGTTTAGCCCTGGGATGCAGCGCTGGGGCCGTGTTGGGCGTACTGGATCTGGCAGCATTACGGCAAGCTCTGTGGTTTGGCGTACCGCTGGCCGGTTGGGATGGCCCCGGGTACAACTTCGGCAGCGCTTTCTGGACCCTGGCTCCGGCTTTCCTGTTCATATCCGCCCTGACGGTAGTGCAGACGAATTCGCTGTCATTCGTGGCACACCGGGTCTCGCGGCCTGGCAATCGCGCCGTGGACTTCCGTGCGGTCCAGGGCGGCGTGGTGGGCAACTGCGTGGGCAACATGCTCGCCGGTCTGGCCGGCTCCATGCCCATTATGACCACACCTCGGGGCAGTATGTTCGTGCAGCAGACGGGATGCGCCTCCAGAGACGTTGGCATCCTCATCGGTGTCATGCTCATCGCACTGGCTTTCTTTCCCAAAGCGTGGGCGTTGTTGCTCGTCATCCCCGTGCCGGTGATGGCAGCGTACCTGGTCGTGGTGCTGGCCCCAATGTTCATTGAGGGTATGCGAGCCATCATCCAGGCGGAGCCGGACTATTCCAAAAGCCTGATCGTGGGCACATCGCTGGCGATAGGGCTGGCGTTCCAATACCGGTTGATCGACTTACCGATTGGAGCGCTCTGGGAATCGACGCTACAGAATGCCATAACCGCCGGGGGCGTATCGGTAATTCTGTTGACCCTGGCGTCGGAGGCCATGGGCCCTCGCCGTCGCCGGCTGCGCGTGCCGTTGAGCGTTGAAGCATTGCCGCAAATCAACCGATTCATCGAAGCGTTCTCACGACGAAACGGTTGGAACCAGCGAACAACCGACCGACTGCAAGCAGTCTCCGAAGAAACCCTGCTGGTCATGACGAACCGCGAGGATTCCGGACGCCGCCACCTCAGCATTAACGTCGCCAGTTCGGGTCGGGGCGCCGAATTGGAATTCATAACTGGTCCCAGCGATGCCGAGAATCTGGAGGACCAGTTCGCCTTATTGGGCGACCCGCCGCCGGAGATCGAAGGAATACTAACCGGCGATGACACATCCATGCGGGTGTTGAGACACTTGGCGACTTCCGTCAGCCACCGCCAATACCAGGAAACCGACGTGATCATGGTGCAAATGGCGGTCGAGTCGGCTCGATAAGCGTTTCAGGCCACTTTTGCTACGAATATCGTTATCGTATCCATCATCGTTGTTGTATAATACGCTTTTGACCTGACCCGCACAGGGTAATATACTGCGTCCGCTTTCGTCGCCGTGGCTAAGTCACGGGCGTCTAGCGTTACTACAATCGTTCGGAGGTACCAAATTGGTCAAGCCTACGATTCTGGCCGCTTTCGCCGGCGCGCTGCTGCTGGTCATCGGCGTCGCTTGCGGCGGAACCAGTGAAGACACCGGCGCCGCGTCGGCCCCCGCCGCTCAGCCCCAGCAGGCCGCGCAGCAGCAAACCCAACAGCAGCAGCCGGCTACCGGCGGTCAGCAGCAGCAAGCCGCCGCCCCCGCCGCTGCCACTCCTATCCCGACGGTAATCGCTACCGCCACCCCCAGTCCTACCAACACGCCCACCGCGGCGCAGGAAACCGAGCAGCTTGGCGGCCGTCTCCGCATCGCCACCATCCCGCCGGTCCAGCAATTGGTGGGCAGCTGGCTCGGGACCACCACCTCTGCCAACACCCAGGTGCGGCCCTTCACCGACCCGTTGGTGCATACCGACCGGTTTGACGGCTCCCTGGTACCCGGCATCGCCACCAGTTGGGAAGCCAACGAGGACGGCACCCAGTGGACGTTCCATCTGCGCGACGATGTAGAGTTCCACGACGGAACCCCGTTCACGGCCAACGACGTGCCTCACAGCGCTTCCCTCATCATCCGCGAAGACGCCATCGCCACCGATACCGGCCTGTTCCGGGGACTCTTCGGCGACAACGAAGAGGAACTGCTCTCCAACATCGTTGCCCTGGATGACAACACCGTCCAGTTCAACTTGATCACGCCCAACTCCTTGATGGACTTCTTCGCCGGAGCCCAGCAGGGCAACCTGTTCATGTACTCCAAGGCCCAATACGATGCCGGCGGAATCGAAGCCTACGAGCAGCCTACCGGCGTCGGCCCCTGGAAGTTCGAAGAGCGCACCATCGACGTGAACCTCGTTTATTCGCGCAATGCGGACCACTACCGCCGCGCGCCCTTCTTCCAGGAAATGGAGTTCATCCTGATTCCTGAGGAGACCACCCGTCTGGCCCAGCTCCAGACCCAACAGGTGCAGATCGGCGAAGTCAGCCGCGAGTTGCACGTGGACGCGCAGAACGCCGGACTCCAGGTCCTGCAGAGCGAACTCCCGTCCATCCAGGTCGCCTTCATTATCGGCGGTGTCTATAACCCCGAAGAGGCCGGCCCCTGCCTGACCGAAGAGTTCCAGAACTGCTTCTATCAGCCAGACGAGCCTCACCTGAACGCCAAGGTGCGCGAGGCCATCAACCGGGCCATCAACCGCGACGAAATCAACGAGCAGTTGTTTGGCGGAATCGGTCGCCAGCACACCGTGTGGGGCTACCACCCGGCGTTGCCCGGCTACAACCCTCGCTGGACCGAAGAGTTTGACGAAAAGTACGGGTTTGACCCTGACCGCGCCCGCGAGCTTTTGCAGGAATCGGGCTACGAAGGTTACGAGCTCACGTTGCTGCTCACCCAGTTGCCCGGCGTGCCGGAAATGATCCCCATGGGCGAGGCCGCTTTCACCTACCTCACCAACGTCGGCATCAATGTCACGTCGGAGGCCATCCAGTGGTCTGACTACCGGGCGAAGTACTACCGCCCCGGCAAGACCCACGGCACCATCGCCGCCACTCGCGGGACCTATCGCCCCGCCGACATCACCCTGCGCTTCTACAACCGCAGCGGCGACGCCGGCTTCTGGCGCACGTCCGTTGACCCCATGACCGACGCCCTTTACGATAAGGCGACCCAGAGCGTCGATCCCGAGGTCAAGGCTCAGGCCCTCAGCGACCTGGGCGACCTCAAGTTCGACCTCTACTCCGAAGTCCCCATCGTCTGGCTGCCCGCTCAGATCGTGGTGGACCCCAACGCCGTCGGCGAGATGGTGTGGCCCGGCAACATCAACGCCAGCTTCACCCACACGGAGTACATCACTCCGACCGCCCAGTAAGCGACGGAACGTAATCGGATACGTAGGGGCGAATGGTCATTCGCCCCTACCCACGTAAGGTAGTTAGTCGTGCAGCGTTACATCATTTTCAGGGTAGGACAATCCATCCTTACCTTGCTGGTGCTCACGGTCATCGTTTTCTCGCTGGCCCGTCTCTCCGGCGACCCGCTGGATGTGCTGCTTCCATTGGAAGCCACCAACGAGGACGCGGAACGTCTCCGGGCGGCGTGGGGTTTGGACCGGCCGCTGTATATCCAGTATTTCACCTTCATCGGCAACGCCATCACCGGCGATTTCGGCGACTCCCTGCGCGTGCGTGGACGCACCGCCATGAGCCTGGTGCTCGAGCGGCTGCCCAACACCGCTGCGCTGGCTGGCGTGGCCGTGGTCGTCGCCATCGTGATCGCCGTGCCCATCGGCGTTTTATCGGCGGTCAAGAAGGATACCGCCTTTGACTACGTAGGTAAGCTGATTGCCCTGTTCGGGCAGTCGCTGCCGGCCTTCTGGCTCGGCCTCATGCTCATGTGGGTGTTCGCCGCACAATTGGGCTGGTTCCCGGTATCCGGCAAGGAGGCCGGCGGCATATCGTACATCCTTCCCGCCATCGCCATCGGATGGTTCCAGGTGGCCGCCCTCATGCGCCTGGTGCGCTCGTCCATGCTGGACGTGCTGGACACGGAGTACGTAAAACTGGCGCGCATCAAGGGTGTTCCGGAATGGAAAGTCGTCTGGAAGCACTGTTTGCGCAACGCCGCCATCGCGCCTTTCACCTACTTCGCCCTTATCATCGGGTCGTTGATGGTCGGTTCGGTGTCCATCGAGTTCGTGTTTGCCTGGCCCGGCGTGGGCCGGCTGGCCGTGGACGCCGCGGTAACCAAGGACTTCCCGGTGGTTCAGGCGGTGGTAATCACCTTCTGCCTGGTGTACATCATCGCCAATCTGCTGGTTGACATCGTGTACGCGTACGTTGACCCCAGGATTCGCTACAACTAGGAGCATCGTAATATGGCTGCGGAAAATCGCGCCGTCGAACCGCAGATAGCCGCCGAACCCATCAGTGCGCCTGCCGAGGCGCAACGTGGACGCGCCGGCAGGTTCTTGGCGGAGGCGCGGCGGTACCCCCTGTTCCCCATCCTGCTCTTGCTGATCGTGCTGGTGATTCCGGCGATATTTGCCGACCTGATCGCTCCCCATGACCCGAAGTTGGGCACGCTGAGCACTCGCCTGCTCCCGCCGGCCTGGATGGAGGGCGGAGACCCTCAGTACATTCTGGGAACCGATAGGGTCGGGCGCGACATCCTCTCCCGCATCATGCACGGAGCCAGGGTGTCCGTCATCATCGCCGCCGTCGCCATTTTCATCGCCGGGCTGCTCGGCACTACCCTGGGCATCGCCGCCGGCTACTGGGGCGGATGGGTTGATTCGCTGGTGATGCGCCTTGTGGACATCTCCTTATCAATCCCCATCATCCTGCTGGCGCTAGTCATCGTAGCCGCCACCAAACCCAGCATCACCAACGTGATCCTCGTGCTGGTCCTCCTGCTCTGGTCCCGGTACGCCCGCCTGGTACGCGGCGAAACGCTGGCGGTGCGGGTGCAGGACTTCATTTCCAGGGCCAGGGTCTCCGGAGCCTCCCACCGCCGCATCATGCTGCGCCATGTTTTCCCCAACGTATTCAACAGCGTCATCGTGCTGGCCACTCTGAACGTGGGCTTCGTGATCATCCTGGAGGCCACGCTGAGCTTCCTGGCGGTGGGCATCCCGCCCCCACAGCCGGCATGGGGCCTCATGGTCGCCGACGGCCGCGTGCTGATCGCGTCCGCCCAGGGTTGGTGGGTATCCCTGTTCCCCGGCCTGGCCATCATGCTGGTAGTGCTCAGCATGAACCTGCTCGGCGACTGGCTGCGCGACCGGCTGGACCCCAAGCAGCGCCAGGTGTAGCCACCGCGCGCCACCGACAAAAGTGAAGGGGCGGGTTTGAAACCCGCCCCTATGCTTTCCCGCTCATCCTGAGCCTGTCGAAGGACGATTCCCTCTTACCGGAACTGCGGAATCACGTCCTCCGCAATCGACTGCATCAACTCCCGAATCCTGCCTACGTCGCCGGTGTTCAGCGCCAGGGCCACGTGCTCCGCGCCGGCGTCTCGGTACGCCGCGATGCCGGCTACCATACCCGGCGCATCGTCGCCCGGCAGCCTGGAACGGTCTGCCGCCCGCTGGCTCGACGGCCCGCCGTGCGCCTCAACTTCTACGCGCACGGACATCACCAGCTCATCCGGGTTTCGCCCGGCCGCCTCGGCCAACTCCCGCACCGTCTGCCGGCCAATGGCGAATTCCTCCGCGCTTACGCCCGACGGATGCCAGCCGTCGCCCCGCCGGCCTGCTCGCCGCAAGGCGCCGGTGCTGTTGCCGCCAACCCACAGGGGAACGCCCGGAGACCCGGACACCGTTTGCGCCGGCTTGGGAGAAAACTTCAGGTCCTCGAACTGCCAGCGATGGCTGCTGTACTGCGGGTCCTCGTTCGACCAAAGCTCCCGCATTATGTCCATTGACTCGTTGGTCAGGGAACCGCGCTGGCTCAATGGGATACCCAGGGCCTCAAACTCCGGCGTCATCGCGCCCACTCCAATCCCGAGGGCCAAACGCCCGCCGGACATCTGGTCCAGCGTCGCCGCATATTTCGCCAACTCCACCGGGTTGTGGTAAGGCAGCACCAGCACCGATGTGCCCAACATTATCCGCGACGTCAACGCCGAGATGTGCGACAGGGTCGCCATCGGGTGGTAGTACGGTTTGTCGTCCAGGCGTTCCCGGATGTACCCGTTGTTGAAAAGATGGTCCATTACCCAGATCGAGTCGTACCCCATCTCCTCGGCCAGCACGCCGAACCTGATGACCGCCTGCGGGTCCTCGATCCCCCAGTTGTTGGGTACCGTAACGCCGAATTCCATTGTCTAGCCATCCTCCGCTCATGTTGAGCTTGTCGAACCATCCGTCATTCGCAACTTAGTTTCCGCCGGATTTCGGCAGGAACGGCACCAGTTTGTCGGCCAGCGACGCCAGGTTGCGCGACTGTACCCACACGTGGCCGTTGCCCCGGAACCTCATCACCAGGCCCTCGCCGCCGGCAATCAGCGAGCCAATGCCCCCTACCTTCCCTATCGAATACTCCACGTCGTCGCTGAACGCCACCAGGTGGCCGGTATCCACTACCAGCTCCTGGCCCGGCGTCACGGGCACCTGTTTGATCGCTCCGTAGGAGTTGTAAAACACGGTTCCCGATCCCCGCTCGGCGTAAGACCTGATGAAAAACAGGCTCTCGCCGCTGAAAAACCCGCGAAAGCCCTGGAACTGCGTATCGGTCTGCACATTCTCGGTGCAGGCCAGGAACGAACTGGACTGGATGAAAAGGTTGGTGCCCGGCTGAAGTTCAAATGAGCCGATGTCGCCGGGCGAAGGCGGCGCCAGGCTCACCCACCCGCCGGATCCTTCGCCGGTAAAGGTGTTCAGAAAGAACGACTCGCCGCCGATCATCCTGCGGATCCCCCCGAACAACCCGCCCCCGCCCATCCCGGTCTTCATGTCCACACCGGCCTGGGCCACCATCGCGCCCGTCTCCGCCTTGATGGACTCACCAGGGTCCAGCTCGACGGTCAGCAGCGAATAACTCGGATCAAATTCGATACTTGTGCGCATTCTTGACTCCCGTTCGGGTCAGCTCCGTGAATTGCATACGTGGCTCGGCGTCGGATCGGTTTTCGCTCACCCCGTTTTGATCGCTTGCAACAGCCGGGCCGACTCAATGGCTCCCACGGCGCAGTCGGAACCCAGATTGCCGACCTTGCCGCCGGACCGGTTGATCGCCTGCTCCAGGTTTTCGGTGGTCAGCACCCCGAACATGGTGGGGATGCCGGTCTCGCGCCCCACGGCGGCAATACCCGATGCCGCCTGGTTGCACACCATGTCGTAGTGGCTGGTCTCGCCTCGAATCACCGCCCCCAGGCAGATTACCGCGTCGTACCGCCCCGATTCGGCAAGGGTCTTGGCGGCGACGGGCAACTCGAAAGAGCCGGGCACCCACGCGGTGGAAATATCACTGTCTCGAACGCCGTAATGCGCGAGCGTGCTGACCGCTCCTTCCATCAGGTTCTTGGTAATGACGTGGTTGAAACGGGCCGCCACCACCGCCACCCTCAGCCCCGCGCCGTCGATTCCACCATTCAGTTCTTGCGGCAAACTCTCATCTCCCGTAGCTCGGAGTAGGGCCGCCCTTCGGATGCGGCGCCCCGTCGCCAAGTGTACTACGCAGCCGCCGACGGTGTCACCCGAACGCTCGCTCCCCTTGGCCGGCAAGTCGGTGGTGAATTTCGGACAGCGAGACCACCGCGCCGGTCAATATATCCCGCGCCAATCGCCGTGCGTTGTCTTTCTGACCGTCAGCAGTGATGTATTCGGCCGGCGACTTCCCGTCGATCCGCGCCAGCAGCAGGGCTCCCAACTGCCGCACCGTATCCAATTCCAGCAAATCCCGGTCGCCCATAGCGGTCCCAACCGCGCCAAGATATGCGGACCAGAACGACCTACCGGCCTCGCAGTACCGCTCCGCTTGCCCGGGGTTGTATATCGCTTTCAGGGTGAAGTGGTTGAGCATGAAAGCCAGGTCGAAAACCGGGTTCCCCAGGTGCACCACCTCGAAATCCAGCAACAGCACCCGCGCATCGTCGCCGGCGCCGCTCACGATGATGTTCTTGGGGCTGAAATCGCCATGCACCAGCACGCGCCGCTCGTGGGCAGAGGGCAACATCCTCTGCGCCTCGCCCTCAATAACCTCCGCAAGGTCGGGATGCGCGGCCGCCGTGGCCCGGTGGTAAGGATCAATCCGCAACTGCACGAAACAATCCAGCTCGGCAAACTCGGCGAGGCTATCAGGCACACTGCTGCCCACGACGCGCGATCGTTCGTGGATGGCGCCCAGCATTTCGCCTACTCGTTCGGCGACGCTCACATCGATGTGTCCGGCGAGGAGTTGCTCCTTCCAGTTGACGCCGTCCGCCGGAGCCGCAGTCATCACGAAGATAAAATTGGCCCGGTCTTCGTGTACGACTTCGGGAACCCTCCACGAGAATAGTTGCCCCGCAGCGCTATCGGACGCCAGTCCGCGCACGAAATCTAGCCCGGCCCGCTCCCGGTGAATGCGGGTCTGGTCCGCGAACCAGTCCTCTTGCACCCGCAGCTTGGGCAGCGATTGCTTGAGCACGAGGCCACCTGAATCGGCGCCCGGACTCACCTTGATCACGATATTGGAAACGCCGCCGCCCAGAAATTCCGCACCTGCGCGTCGGCCATTTTCAGGCGAGATGACTCCCTGATCGACCAGGTACTGAACGGCGTTTCCTTCCGAAAGTGCAAACACTTTGGCGCAATTAGAACGACGATCCCGCCGCTGTTTCCAGGCTAGACCCTTGCCGCCACCTGCGTGGTGAAATCCTCCAGGTGCCCCAGGGTCTCCTCCAGGTTCCCGTCGGCGCTCAGTCGCGCGATGTCCAGCACCAGGTAGCTTACGCCCATGTCCTCGTACTGCCGGATGTCGCCGGCAATCTGCTCGCCGCTGCCGGTAAAGCGCGTGCGGTCGTCGCTAGTATCCGTTCCGGTAATGCGGTAGTCGTGCGAGCGGTAGATGATCTGGATTTCGTCGGGGTTGCGCCCGGCCCGCTCCGCCGTGCGCCGCAGCCGCTCCATTCCGTTCTGCAATGCCTCCGGCGTCCCAACCGGAAAAGCCGGGTTGTTGCCAATGGGATACCAACCGTCGCACAGCGTGGCCGCCCGACGGATCGCCGGCCGGCTCTCTCCGCCCACCCAGAAGGGAGGGTGCGGTTTCTGTACGGGTTTGGGCAGGAACCAGATGTCCGAGAAATTGACGTACTTGCCCTCAAAATGCGGATCCTCCGAAGTCCACAACTCCTTGAACGCCCGGATGTATTCGTCGGTCACCGCGCCCCGCTCGTCGAACGGCTCGCAACCCACGGCTTCAAACTCCTCGCGGCACCAGCCCACGCCTACACCGACAATCAGCCGGCCACCTGAAAGCACGTCCAGCGTAGCCAGCGCCTTGGCAGCGACCAGCGGGTTGCGGTGCGGCACAATCAGCACTGACGTCGCCAGCCGGATCTGCTTGGTCGCGCCCGCCATAAATGCCAGCGCCGTGATCTGCTCCATGGCCTGCCCCGATGCCGACCCGGGAAACTCGCCGGTCTCCGTGTACGGGTAGTCCGAATCGATGCTCTTGGGCACCAGGATATGGTCGCCCAGTGCTATCGAGTCGAACCCCAGCGCCTCCGCCTTCTGCGCGATGGTCGCCATGTTGTCCGGCGTGGCCAGCGGCCCTCGCCCGGGAAGTGTGATTCCGTACTGCATTTGATAACTCCTGCGTCGCCGCGAGCCGACCGTTTCCTCAGTGGAACAGTATGCCCCCGTTCACGTTGTACGACTGTCCCGTAATCAGCTCGGCGTCCGGCCCGGCCAGAAACGCCACCAGGTTCGCCACGTCCTCCGGCTCCGCGATGCGGCCCAACGGTGTGCGCTCCGATGACGCGGACACGATCTGCGACCGGAATTCCTCCTGAGTCATGCCCCGTTCCGCCGCCTGCGCCCGCTCCCAGTAGCTCATGCGGTCCGTGTTGATGGGGCCGGGACACACCGCGTTGACCGTGATTCCGTGGGGCGCCAGGTCCATCGCCGATGCCTGCGTCAACCCGATGACCGCGAACTTGCTGGCCGAATACGCCGCGCCGTCCGCGCTGGCCTGCTTGCCGGCGTTGCTGGCGATGTTCACCACCCGGCCGCCGTTGCCCAGCCGCACCATCTCGCGCCCCGCGTGCTTGGTACACAGGAACACCGCCGTCGTGTTGATGGCCAGGAAATGCTGCCACACTTCCTCCTCTAGCTCGGTCACCGGCACCTTGTCCCGCCCGATGATCGCCCGGGCGTTGTTGACCATTATGTCCAGCCGGCCGTAGTGATTGACCGTCTCGGCCACCAGACCCTCAATCTCTTCCGGGCTGGACAAGTCGGCGTATATCGGCAGCACCCGGCGTCCCAGGCTCTGCACTTCCTCGGCCACGCTGTCGATTGACTGCCACTCCGCGCGCACTTCCCCGGGCGGCAGGTCGTCCACCGGCCGGCGCACGTCCGTAATCGCCACGTCCGCGCCCAGGCCCGCCAGCTTCAAAGCCGTCGCCCGCCCAACGCCACGCATCCCTCCGGCCCCCGTAATCAACGCAACTTTACCTTCCAGACCCATGATCATTCCCTCCCGGCGCTAAACGGCTCCCGGTCGAAAACCCGCCGCACCATCGGCTCAAAAAACTCCAGCGGCAGCGAATCGTACTCGGGGTCAAACGACGACTGATCCCAGCGGTGGCAGAAGTCCACGGCGTCCTGGTACCACGGATGGTCGATGTACCGGTCCCGCGCATTCCGGTCGTTCCCGAAGTGGTGCGCGTAGTAATAGCTCTGGAACAGCCCATGCTGCCGCACGATCCAGTAGGTGCGCTCCGACACGTAGGGTCGGAGCACCGCCGCCGCCAGTTCGCTGTGGTTGTGCGGCGACAGCAAATCGCCAATGTCGTGGAGCAGCGCCGCCACCACCATCTCTTCGTCCGCGTCGTCCCGGTACGCCCGCGTCGCCGATTGCAGCGAGTGCTCCAGCCGGTCAACCTTGTATCCGCCCAGGGAGCCGGCCAGCCCTCGCAACTGTTCCAGCACGCGACCCGCCGTACTCGCGGCGAACTCCGCCTCCAGACGTTCCAGCAACTCGTAATCTTCCCGCGTGCCGGCCGCCATGCTGGTGAACGACACCGTTTCGGTCGCGGGCAATGTGGCATCAGCCATTGAGTAACTCCCATCGTGTAGTATGTAGCCCGATTGTACCATCGCATAGCAGTGATACTTGGTCGGCAGGAGGCGGACAATGGCAGACTCGAAGCGACTCGAGGGCAGGGTGGCCCTGATCACCGGCGGCGGCCGGGGCATCGGCCAGGCCATCGCCCGTGCCTACGCCGCCGAAGGCGCTAAGCTGGCCCTGGCCGCCCGCACCGATGGCGAGCTTCAGGAGACTGCTGCCGGCATCCGCGACCAATACCATGCCGACGTCATCACAGTCCTGACCGACGTCACCGACCGCGCGCAAGTCGAGAACGCAGTCTCTCAAACGCTGCACCGCTACGGCGTCATCGACGTCATGGTCAACAACGCCGGCAACACCGGGCAGATTGGCCCTCTCTGGATCCTCGACCCCGATCGTTGGGCCAACACCATCGCCGTCCACGTCCTCGGCACGTACTACGGCTGCCGAGCGGCGATTCCGCCCATGCTGGAGCGCGGCGGCGGCCGCATCGTCAACATGTCCGGCGTCGGCGGCCCCAACGACACATCCTACGACGCTGCCAAGACCGCCATCGTCAACCTGACCGAGAACCTCAGCGTCGAACTGGCCGGCACCGGCATCACCGTCAACGCCATCAGTCCCGGCTCCATCCACACCCGCATGTGGGAGGAGGTCCGCGACATGGCCTACGAGGCCGGCGACATGGAGATGTACGAAAAGGGCGTGCAGGTAACTTCCGGCGGCGGCGCATCCATCGAACGGGCCGCCCAACTCGCCGTCATGCTCGGCAGCGACCAGTGCGGCAACCTGTCCGGCCGCCTCATCCGCGCCGCCCTGGACACCTTCGAGGACATCCCGGCCAACATCGACGCCATCATGGCCTCCGACGCCTACCTGCTGCGCCGCGTCAACCCCTAATTATCGGCAGGATCGCCCAATGGCGTCGATACCAGCGAAGGGTGCCGCGGCGGACGGGCCAGCAGCAACGCTGCCGCCGTCAGCACTCCCAGCGCCGTGTAGATGATGAACGCGATAGCGTAGGAGCCGTCGGTGAAGTGAAACACCAGGCCCGACGCCACTGCGCCGATGGCCTGCCCCAGCGACGTGAACGGCTCGGTAACGCCCCGTATGGTTCCCAGTGACTGCCGGCCGAAGAAGTTAGCATAAGCCACCGGCGGCACCACCAAGATGCCGGCCACCGCCACCCCGAACAGCCCGGCGGCGAGATAAGTCAGCAACACCGTGTCCGCGACCACGAATATCCCACACGCCAACGCCATCACCAACGCGACGATGGCGTAGGTGTATGACACGCGCATCTTCTCGACGACGCGGCCCCACAGCAGGCTGCCGATGCCTGTGCCGGCCGCGTTCACCACGATGCTCAACTGCGAAAGGGCCAGCTCTATCCCCTTGGACCGCAGCAGGTCGGCCTGGTAATTGTTGGTCCCGGACTGCAACAGGAACAGGAACCCGGTGCCCAACGCCAATACCCACAACGCCGGCGTCCTCAGCGCCTCGCGAGTGGTCCATTCAATCCCGGCATCGGCGGGCTGGTCTTCCGTCGCCGCCTCGGTTTCCACTGCGTCAACCGCGTCGTCCGGGTGGTCGCCGTCCGGCAGCAGTCCCACGTCCTCCGGTCGCTGCGCGATCAGCAGCGATGCCGGCAGCAGCGCGATGGCATAGACCATCACGCCCAGCACGATCCACGCCGTCTCCCATCCCCACACCACGCTGACCCATGTGGCCACCAGCGGGAACGCAACCATGCCGCCCGAGTGGGACAAGAACAGCAGTCCCGTCGCTCTGCCCCGCTGCCGCACGAACCAGCGACCCACCACCGTCGCCGGCCCCACGTTCAGCGGGCTGCTGAACATGATCCGACCCACCGCCAGCGCGGCATAAAAGATGGCAATATGCACCGATAGCCACGCCATCGCCATGGTGCTCAACCCGATGACGATCAACCCCAACACCAGCACCACCCGCGCGCCGTACCGGTCAATCGCCCAACCCACGGGAGGAGACGCGCCGGTTGCCAGCAACCCGCCCACGGCCGCCGCGCCTCCAATCAACGCCCGGCTCCAACCGGTATCGTCGGCGATCAGGGGCACAAACACCGCAAAGGTCAGGCTGCCGGCCGCGTTGCGCACGAACATGCTGCTACCGGCCGATCCCAGCACCAGCCAACCATAGTAAAACGGCAACCGCCGCGACAGATATGCAATCAGAATGTGCATTCAGCCAGTATGCCGCTAACGGCTCAATTCCTGCAATGCGGCAACGGTATCGTCGCGGAACCGCACCCATGACGGGACCTGCTCCAGCGGCCCGCCGATGGGTAGATTATCCAGCAGCCGGTTTCGGTAATGCTCCCATTGGGATTCGAACCTTTTCCTCCGGCGGCGACCTCGCGGAACACACGCAGCAAGCAAGGCCTGATGCAATCTCTCCTTTGGGTTTGGGAGCCTTTCGGCATCTCGTGGGACGGGGAGACCCAGCGGCTCGGTTCCGCGCGGGCGGCCGACTATGCTGCGCAAGGAGAATTCGTCCAACAGCAACCACGCCTCAGTCATCCTTCTTGGCACCACGCCAACCCACGGGCCTGTATAGTTTGCGCTGTCGATGGCAGACGCGATTTCGTCATACCTCGCGTCCGGTTCGGCAGATTCCGCATCCCGATGCACAAACAGTAGATTAGGATCCCCGAATTGCTCCAGCCCATGCCGTATTTTATCGGCCAATCTGCGCCCAGTGTGCGAAGATGTCCAGTTGACCTCCGTCGCCCCAAGTCTGATTAGAAGGGCCTGAATGTGGTTACCCAACCCAACATCGGATGAGCCGTCGCAGATCAATAGGAATCTTGTTGCCATACGGATTCCATGAACTCCCGCGGAAAAGCTAGTTGTCCTGCCGCCGGGGGCATCAAATAGGATTGTAATTCCAGCAAGCCCATGCCTTGATGAGCTTTTTTGGGGTCTGCCGCTCGGCTCCGCCAGGAATCTGCCAGCGGATAGCACTTCAGTGGGAAGATGGCTTCTCCGGATGCAGACCGCACTCCTGGATTTTTGGCTAACGTCAAGTCGCCCCGGTCTTGCAACTGCACGAAGTAAGGTGAGTGTGTCGCCACTATCACTTGGCGCAAAGGGTTGTCGAAATCCACCCTCTCCTCTGCGTCAACGGCAATGTCATGCAGCAAGCGGTTCATGGCGTCCAATTTCGCGGGGTGGATTCCATTTTCAGGTTCTTCCATGCAGATGACCGCACTTTCGTCGACGACTTCGGAAAGTGCCACTAAGGCTAAGAACCTCAATGTGCCGTCTGATATAGAGTTCGCTTGGAGTTTTAGACCCGAGCGTTCCAAAACCTCTAGAGCCAGCAGTTGTCGCTGCTTGTCTTCGTCAACACTCACGCTTTGTACCGGTACCAGCTCGGACAAGCGGCTTGACACCCTGGCATACAGATCGTATTCAGGATCATGTTGAACCAATGTATTAGCCAGATGCTGCAGCGTTGCCGGTATATGCGCCCCATTCTCCGCTATTCCAGGCGGTTGTGTGAAACGGTCCGGGCGACGCATAGCGGCTGGGTCAAAGGCTAGAACATGCCAACTCCGCATCTCGTTGCGGGCTGCCAATATGGTAGGAGTGGCCGAGGTATTTTCTGTTCCGACGATAGTTCTCGTGGCAATTTGTGCGGGCGACGGCCGTCCCGGGCCTCTCGAGCCCCCGTCCTGGTGGACAAATATAGCTGCCTGTTCGGTTTCGGGATCCGTTTGTGTTGAAATAAACCCAGCGCTAGCCCTGCGGTTGTTGTATACCACGCTATCCCGGAACTTGGTTTTATTGTGCGGGAATTTGAGGTGGTGCGTCGCTTGGCCTTTTGTGATGTGTTCCAGTTTCTCCTCTTCCAGCAACAATCCGCCCAAAAACCCGGTAGTGGGAGAAGGTTGCGCGTACCGAAAAGCAACTTCGTACCGCAAAAACGAAGACGACGCTTTGGCTACACGACCGAAATCATCCCGGACATTCTCGCCAACTATCATCTCCGCTGCAAATCGCATCCGGCGGTATCGTTGCCCCGCACCAAAGAAAAACAAATCCTGTA
>JAJDWF010000043.1 GCA_022825745.1 Dehalococcoidia bacterium
CCCATCTGGGACGACCCCCTGTGGCTGGCCGAGCAGTTGTCCATGATCGACATGATCTCCCACGGACGCCTGGTATCCGGCTTCGTGCGCGGCGGCGGACGCGAAAGCTGGTCCCACAACTCGCCGCCCAACTTCAACCGCGAGCGGTTCGAGGAGGCCCACGACCTCATCATCAAGGCGTGGACCGAGCCCGGCCCGTGGCGCTGGGAGGGCAAGCACTTCCACTATCGTTACGTCAACCCGTGGGCCAGGCCCCTGCAGGAACCCCACCCGCAGATCTGGATTCCGTCCACCGTGTCCGTTGAGACCGTCAAGTGGTGCGCAGAGCATCGCTATCCGCTGGTGCTGCTGGCCACCCGGCTGGAGCCCACCCGCGAAGCCTTCCAACTCTACCACGACACCGCCGCCGAGTGCGGGTACGAGTCGGGCACCCAGAACGTCGCCTACCTGTGGAAGGTGCACGTTGACGAGACCGAGGAACTGGCCGAGGAAGTGGGGCGCAAGTACCTGTCCGGCGTCAGCAACCCGTTCCTGGCCGGCAACGAGGGCGGCATCAACCCCGCCATCATGAACCTGCCGGGCCACACGTCGCGCACGTCGCGCCGGCTGTCCGCCGCCGCCTTCGGGCCCGCCGGACGCTTCGGCACCAACCGCCGGCCCTTCGAGGACCAGGTCGCCGACAGCACCATCATCACCGGCACGCCCAAGACGGTCATCCCCAAGATCCGCGAGGTGCTGGAATACCTGCGCCCCGGCAGCGTGTTCTTCTGGGACGGCGACGGCGCCATGACCCACGAGGACCAGATGCGCAGCCTGCGGCTTATGGGCGAGGAAGTGATTCCCGCCGTCCGCGAGATGGGCAAGGAGCTGGAGCTGTACTCCCCCTTCGAGGTGGACCCCCGCACCAACCAGCCCATCGTGGACAGCGCCACCGCCGCCGGCACGGCAACCACCACCGCCGACTGACGCGGCAAATCGAACGGCGGACGAACCCCCGGAGCCGTAGAGATCCGGGGGTTACTTCTGTCTGCGCAGCATCATGCTCAACACCGGCTCCAGGCCCAGGATCTTTCACGGGTGGTATATCGTTGCCTGCGGTTTCCTGAGCCAGGGGATGCGCGTCGGCCTGGGCGCCCAGACCTTTGGGTTCTTCTTCAAGCCGATGATCGACGAACTGGGGTGGAGCCGCTCGGTCATGACCGGCGCGCTGCTGGCTCGCGACCTAGTCCGGGCCGGCGCCTCGCCGGCGTTCGGATACGCCGTGGACCGTTACGGCCCCAGGTTCCTGATGGTGGGCAGCGCCGTCGTGCTGGGCATCTCGCTGATGCTCCTGTCCCAAACCCGGGAGATTTGGCACTTCGTTTTGTTCTACGGAGTCATCGGCACGTTCGGCATTCCCGGCCTCAGCTACAGCGTGATCAGCCCGACCATCGCCAAGTGGTTCATTCGCTATCGAGGCCGGGCCACCGGCATCGCAACCGCCGGCCTCAATCTGGGCGCGGTGGCGTTGACCCCGCTGATCCTGTTCCTGATTCGTGAATTTGGCTGGCGGACCGCCTGGTTCTGCCTCGGCTTCGTGCCGTGGATCGTCGTTGTGCCGCCCTCCCTGTTGTGGTTGCGCCGGCAGCCGGAGGACATGGGACTGCTGCCCGATGGGGCTACCCCCAGCGATACGCAAGAGGCGGATGAAAAGCGGGAGCCCGGCAGCGAACGCCCGGAGCCGATTGAGGAGGTCAGCTGGACGGTCGGTCAAGCCTTGCGCGCCCCGGCGTTCTGGCTGCTCGTTGCCTTCGAGGTGCTGTCCGGAATGTCCATCGGCGCCCTGATAATCCACAGGATTCCCTACGCGACCGACCTGGGCTTTTCCGACGTGCAGGCGGGGATCTCCTTCGGAATCTACGGTATCTGCGCGTTCGTGGCCAAGCTGGCCTGGGGGTTCCTGGCGGACCGGTACTCCATCTGGCGGCTGGCTATCATTGCCCTGATTTGCAGCGCCGTCAGCATCTTTACCGGCGTAGGGTCGGCGAGCGTGTGGCAGTTTTACGCCACGTTCGGGGTGATGTACGGGCTTACCGGCGGATCGCTGGTCGTGATTGGCCCCTTGCTGTGGGCCGCGCATTTCGGTCGAGCGCACCAGGGCACGATCCGGGGAGTGATGAGTCCTTTCTACCTCATTGCCAGCATCGGCGGCCCGATGTTCGCCGCGCTGGTCTTCGATTTTCTCGGGAGCTACGACGCGGCGTGGCGCGTGTTCGCGGGGTACTTCCTGGTTAGCGCGGTATTGGTCTGGCTGGCCGGCCGCCTCAAGGACCGGGGCGCGCCGGAATCGTGATTGGCGGGTGAGCCGGACAATGGCATCGTCGGACGTTGGGTTCAGAATGGTGGTGCGAAGCCGTCTTTACCCTCGCCCAGTGGCGGCAGATTATTGTCCTGCAAGCGGTTGTTCAGGACCTCGAAGAACTCCCGATACCGTTCGAGGTACTCCGCCCCGAAATTGTCCCGTCCGCACCCCAATTTCTCAGCCATCAGGGAGAGAGCTCCATCGCGCGTGCTTGCTACAAACTTGCCCCGAACAAAGTGGAACGGCTGCGCGATGAACTTGGTCACGCCGGTGCCAATTAGTTCGTCGGCGAAGTCGCCGTTGTTGTTCACCAGTAGCAGCGGCGTCATCGTGATGCAAGTGTCAATCCCGGCATCCTGCACTTCCTTGATGGCAGCCAACCGGCGGTGATTACCTGGGCAGGATGGCTCGAAGGCTCGACGGATGTCCTCGTCGTCGGTTGTGACGGTCATGTTGACCTGGACGCGGCCGCCATTATCCACAATTTGGCGAAACAGGTCGCAATCGCGTGTTACCAGCGGGCTGCGGGTTTGTACAACGAACTTGGGCTTGTGCTGCTCCGCCATGAATTCCAGAATGCGACGGGTCAGGCGCAGGTCTCTTTCGATTGGTTGGTAAGGGTCGGTAACGCTGCTCATATAAATGAGCTTGCCGTCCAGGGAGCCAGGCCTGCGCTTCGCCATCAATGCAACAGCATTTTCCTTGACGTTAACCCACTTGCCCCACGAATCGCGCATTTCCTCGTTCCGGCTGAAAAAGGCAGCGTAACAGTAAGTGCAACCGAAGGAGCAGCCGCTATACGGGTTGAGAGTGAAGTCATAAGCGTCCATGAACCCGGTGGCGCGGGTCAGGATCTCGCGAGCGGGGGCGTAGTGGACAGTAGTTTCCTGGCCGATGCGGATGGGACGTGACGGACCTACGGTGTCGACAGCGACATCGTTGACAGGGAGCAGTGAAAGCTGGCTATCCGCTGACACGGTAAGAAGAACTCCGGTAGTACGTCAGCAGTGCTGTGTCCGTGGGACGCCAAAGGAATCCTGGGTACTCATTATAGAGTATTCCATATCGATGCCCGATATTCGCAGTCTCTATTGCGTCAGGCTCTTCACGATTGAACAGAAATGGGATGGGGTATTCCGCTCGCATGGGAAGGAAAACCCGGTCCGACCGCCAGCCAGCTCCTCGGAATGGTGAAATGCGTCTCGCTATTTCAACGTTTTGATCCTCAGGTGTACGTCCCCAGCAGGACATCATTCCAATGATGGGACTGTGTTCGTCGTGCAGGGCGTGCAAGGCGCGCTCGAGGTTGCTGCTGTTCTGCTGATACACCCCGTGCAGACAGCTCATCCAGCATTCTCCTTCACGCGATGGAACGGTGTTATGCGGAGTGTGAGTATCGAATGTTATGAGGCGGCAAGCTTCAGCCAAAGCTTCCAAGTTGTCGTCGTGCTCGACAGCAGCAGCGAAGTTTTCCCAAGCCGCCTGCCCAGCTTTTAACATGGCTGAACTAATGTCGACCGAGTCTATAGATACCCTTCCAACGCTTTCGCCTCTGATAAGCGCATCAGCAACTGTGAGAGCAACACCGAATTGCATTGCCAGTGTGCCACTAGCTAAATCCACGACATGGAGTCGTCCAGTATCATCAATCATCCTACCGGAGTTGCGCGATTGCAGCGCTCGGCTCATGATTGCGTGTGCCAAGCCAACGTGCTGTGGATGATATTCCAGCAAGTAAGAGGCAGCGGTGATGTCATCATCGTAATCAGGCATCCGCAACGCACGCAGCGCCGACCGCATGGCATTGGCGTTACGTCGGATATGGTCCGTTTGTTCGTCCGGAGACATACGGCTGAAAGGTGGCTTCGCCAAGGCTGCATCGAGAGTGTCTTTGGCGGCATTGGCGATAGCCAGGTCCAAGGCTTTGACCAGCGATTGTTTGTCATACGGTGGCAACCTACGCGGTTGCGGTCTATATGGGCGTCTGCCCTCTGATATGGTCCTTATTTGAGTTGCTGGGCTTTGACTAGCGCGGTCGTGAGGCTGCCTCTGCCTGCCTGGCTCTTGTTGCCGCCGCTGTTCGGGACCAGGGGTATTGCTATGGCTCGGGCGATGCGCTTGTTCCTGATCTTGACGAGCGCTGTCGCGCTGTCGCTTTTTCTTATCTGCCCTCTTTTTGACAGCAGCGCCAACAGCACCGGCAGCCGCTACACCGACAACAGCTAGCCCTATGGCAATGGGAATAGGAAAAACCATTAGGTACTCCTGGTATCTTACAGCTTGCTATAGCAGGCGTGGATGATTATTCGTCCCTACGTTTTATTGAGCCGCCGCCAGCGCCTCGGCTATGGTGATGTCGCCGGTGTAGAGGGCGCGGCCGATTATGGTGGCTTCTGCGCCGGTGGGGAGCAGGTTGGCTACGTGCTCCGCTGCGCCGACGCCGCCAGCGGACAGGACGGCCAGGCCGCTGTCTTGCACCAGGGCCGCCGTCGCCGCGTAGTTGGGTTCCTCCAGGGTGCCGTCGCGGGAGATATCGGTGTAGAGCAGGCGGATGACGCCCAGGTCGGCCATGCGCCGGGCCAGGTCGGTGGCGGTGATTGATGAGGTTTCCGTCCAGCCGCGGATGGCGACCAGGCCGTCGCGGGCGTCCAAGGCCACCACCACCCGTTCGCTGCCGAACCGACGGCACAGTTCCTCCACCAGTTCGGGGTTGGAGACGGCGGCGGTTCCCACTACGACGCGGGCCGCGCCGGCGTCGAGCAGGCCAGCCGCCGTGTCCGCGCTGCGGACGCCGCCGCCCACCTGCACGGGTATGGTGAGGGTGCGGGTGATGGCGGTGATGGCGGCCAGGTTGGCGGGATTGCCGGAGTGGGCGCCGTCCAGGTCAACGATGTGCAGGCGCTGGCCGCCCTCGGCCTGCCAGCGTTCCGCCACGCCCAGCGGGTCGTCGGAGAACACCGTCTCCCGCTCGTAGTCGCCCTGGTACAGGCGGACGCAGTTGCCGCCGCGCAGGTCAATCGCCGGTATGATTTCCATGCTAGGCGCCGGCTACCTGGCGGACGAAGTTGGCGTAGATGCGGAGGCCGTTGTCGCCGCTCTTCTCCGGGTGGAACTGCGTTGCCACCACGTTGTCGCGGGCGTAGATGCTGCAAAACTCAACGCCGTACTCGGTGAGGCCCGCCACGTAGTCCCGCTCCGCCGGGTCGGCGTAGTAGCTGTGGACGAAGTAGAAGTGGCTGTCCTGGGGGATGCCCTCCCACAGCGGATGCTCGCGCTGGAACCGCACGGTGTTCCAGCCCATGTGGGGAACCTTGAGGCCGTCGGGCAGCCGCCGCACGCGACCCGGCGCCAGGCCCAGGCAGTCGGCGTCGCCCTCGTCGGTGGCGTCCAGCAGCAGTTGGAGGCCCAGGCAGACGCCGAGGTAGGGGCGGCCGCTGGCGATGTAGTCCAGCAGCGGGCGCACCAGCCCGCGGGCGTGCAGGGCGCGCATGGCCGAGGGGCCGGAACCCTGGCCGGGCACGATGAGGCCGGCAGCGGCGGCGACCTCGGCGGGATCGGAGGTCACCCGGGGGGTCACGCCGGCGCGCTCCACGGCGCGGGCGACGCTGCGCAGGTTGCCGGACTCGTAGTCGATGATGACGATGGCAGGACTTTCAGGTGCGGTCATCGCGTGTTCAGACCCGGTCGCCGGTGGCCCGCTCGATGGGGATGTCGCGGTCGTGGTAGCGGGCCAGCACGAAGAGCAGGTCGCCCAGCCGGTTCAGGTAGGCCAGGATCAGCGGGTTGGTCAGGCCGCCGGCTTCCGACAGCGCGACCACGCGCCGCTCCGCCGTGCGGATCACCGTGCGCGCGGAGTCCATGGCGGACGATGACGGTGTGCCACCCGGCAGGATGAACACCTGGGGCATCTGGAAGTGGGTTTCCAGCTCGTCGATGGTCTCTTCCAGGTTGTCCACCATCTCCTCGGTCACGGGCTTGAAGTGCTGGTGGAACAGGTCGTACTTGTCGGGGTCGGTGGCCAACTCGGCGGCCACGGTGAACAGCTCGCGCTGGAGGTCGCGCAGGATGTTCTTGACCTTGTCGTCGTCGGTGAGGGCGCGGGCCAGGCCCATGAGGCTGACCGCCTCGTCGGTGATGCCGTAGGCCTCGGTGTGCGGGTTGGCCTTGGACACCCGGCCGCCGTAGAGCAGGCTGGTTTCGCCCTGGTCTCCGTACTTGGTATAGACGCGCTTGCGACGCGACGCTGATGATGACGACGTGCTCATGGCAATACACTCCCAACCCGGTTTGCTGCGGTGCATTATTCTAGCACCCCCGCATACCCGTCGCCCATAGCCGCCGCTGCGCACTGTCCCAACCCGGCATGTGCTATGATATGCCGTCGTTGCGGGTCACGTCGGCCCGCTGAAGTTACCCGCATCCAGGAGTTCCCGACACAATGACCACCCAGGCGGCTTCCCTCGAACTTGAACCCCGCGAGACGTTGGGCAAAAAGGTGAAAGCCCTGCGTCGCGCCGGTATCGTGCCCGTGCATCTCTACGGGCGAGACATAGATTCCCGCGCCTTGCAGTGCGAGGTCCGGACGCTGCTGCGCGCCATCAGCCAGGCCGGCGGCGAATACGGCCAGCCCATGAGCGTCAGCATCGCCGGGGAATCGGGCGAATACACTGCGGCGACGTCCGAGATCCAGTGGGATCCCCGCACCGGAGACATTCTCCACGTGGATTTCCGCATCGTCTCGTCCTGACAACCTTTCGTTGACCTTTGGGGGTGGGCATCAAACCCGCCCCTGACCTATTTGCGTACCAGCCCCCGCCCTGGAGGCCCAACATGTACATGGTTTTTCTCAGCGAGTCCGGTCTCACCGGCGCCAGCGCCAACGATCCCAACCAACCGCACCACATCCACGCCGGGCTCCTGGTGCAGGAAAATCAGTACATATCAATGTGCGGCGAGTACGACGCGCTGGTGCGCCGACATTTCGGTAGCCCTCCGGGCGCCGACGGCGTTCCCGCAGAACTCAATCCCCGGCACGTTTACCAGGGCACCGGCCCCTTCCGCTCCTGGCGGCCGGACCAACGCGCCGAGTTGATCCAGGACTGTCTCAGCATTCTGATCCGCAGGGAAACGCCCATGATCGTTTCCTACATCAACAAGGACGAGTACGTCACCGCCACCGGAGCAGAGGGCAACTCCCTTTACGGGCACACCGACCCGTCCCGCCTGGCGTTCAGCAGGTTCCTCCTGGCGCTTACCATGTTCCTGGACGAGAACGTGATGGCCCAGATGAACCCCGACGACATCATGCAGTCAAGTTGGAACGTCAGCGACTACGCGATGTTGATGGCCGGCTCGGAATCGTCCTCGATTTCCGCGGCGCTGACGGAGTTTTTGGGCGATGAATCGGACACCGTATCGGCGTCCATCTACGACGACCTGATCGTCGCGCCGCCGGCAACCTGCGTCGGCGCGCAGCTGGTCAACATCTGCGCCTACTTCGTGCGTCGCTGGCTACACCAGCCCGGCGCCGTCCACAGCTACTTTGAGGCCCTGCGCGACGGGCGGGTTATCCAGGTGATCTATCCCTACCAGTTTGATTAATCCTCCGGGGCCGACTGAACGTACTCTATGTACAGGCGTAGGGCAAGGTTTGGTCAGTCGCGGAGGTAACGGATGGGTCTGTCGCAGATGATTTCGCGTTGGGGCGGCATGTTGATCGTCGCTCTGGTGGCTGGCGTGGTCATGGTAGCCTGCGGCCAGCCCGAGCGATCCTCCTACACGCCGCAGCGTCTCACCCAACCCCCGCCGGCGACGGCCTCGCCGGCTACTTCCTTGCCGGCCGCGGACGCGCCGCCAACCGCCGAGTCCGACGCTACCGCGACGCCGGGCATAGAAGCGCCGGCCACTCCCTATTCCCAGCAAGCCTACGACCCCAACAGCACCATGTACGGCATCTGGGACGGCCTGGGGCACGACCCGGGCGATTCCCTGGCGGCGCTGGAGGACACCGTATTCTATGACGACAAGTCGCAGGCCTACGTGATCCTGGAGGCGCTCAAGTTCGTCAACCTGGACGTGGCCCGCAGCGGACTGGATACGCTCACCGAACTGACCGGGCAGGACTTTGACTTTGACCGCCGGCGGTGGCGCGAGTGGGTGGGCGCGCGGGAGGAGGAGTACGCTCCGCCGTCCGACTACGGCCGGTGGAAGGTGAACGGGCTGGCGGTGATCGACACCGACATGGCGGCCCTGCTGGAGCCCGGCATCGAGCATTCCCGCGTCAATTTGACCGAGGTGGTCTGGGGCGGCGTCAAGCTGGACGGCATCCCGCCGCTGGAGCACGCGCCTTACATCCTGCCCGAGGAGGCGTCCTATCTTTTGCCCGATGACCGGGTATTCGGCGTCTCCATCAACGGCGAGCATCGCGCCTACCCGCTGCGCGTGATGAACGCCCACGAACTGGCAAACGACACCCTTGGCGGCGAACCGATATCGCTGGTGTATTGAACGCTCTGCGGCACCGGAATCGTGTATTCCGGCATCGTCAACGGCGAACCTACCACCTTCGGCACCTCGGGCCTGCTCTACCGCAGCAACAAGGTGATGTACGACCGGGCCACGCGCTCGCTGTGGAACCAGTTCATCGGCGAGCCGGTGATCGGGCCGCTGGCCGATTCGGGGATTCGTCAGCCTTTCTTCCCGTCCGTGGTCACCACCTGGGGCGAATGGTGGGACGAGCATCCCGACACCACGGTGCTTTCGCAGGACACCGGCATTTACCCGGCGGAGTTCTACGTACCGGAGGACAACCCCCTTGCCATCTACTACAACTACTTCACCTCGGAAGAAGTAATGTTCCCGGTATGGCTGCGGGATGAGACCTTCCAGCCCAAGCAGGTGGTCGTCGGCCTGACCGTCGGCGAATCGGCCAAAGCCTACTCGGTCCGCGATTTGCAAGCAGAGCGCCTGGTCAACGACACGGTGGGCGGAATGAACGTGGTGGTGGTGGCGTCGCCGGAATCCCGGGCCGGCCGCATTTACGAGCGCGGCGATTTGACTTTCGCGCCGGTGGATGGCGATAACCCCGACCTGGCGCCGGCGGCCCTGCTGGACGATAGCGGCGCGCGGTGGACGGTGACCGAGGAAGGTCTGGTAGCTGACGCCGACTCGGAGCTACGGCTGCCGCGTATCCCAAGCATCACGTCGTTCTGGTTCGGCTGGTACCAGTACCATCCCGATACCGAGATCTACGGCCAGGACAGATAACGGCGACCGCGGCGGCGCTAGTCCCAGCGCACGCGGCGGCGCAGTTGGGCGCTGAGGACGTCCACCGCGATGACCAGCAGCAGGTACCACACCAGCAGCAGCCCAACGTCGTCGTAGTGGAACCACGACATCCGCAGCCGGAACTCACGGCCCAGGCCGCCGGCGTTGAGGAATCCCACCACCACCGTGGTGCGGATGACCACCTCCCAGCGGTACATGAGGAAGGTCAGGAAAAGCGGCAGCGCCTGGGGGAAGACGCCGTACAGCAGCACCTTGGGGCTGGACGCGCCGGCCGCCCGCAACGCTCGCGCCGGGGCCGGGTCCAGGTTCTCCACCACCTCCGAGGTCAGCCGGCCCACGATGCCCAGGTTGTGGATGCCCAACGCCAGCGCGCCGGGGATGATTCCGGGCGACAGGAAGAACACGATGAGCATGGCCCATACCAACTCGGGTACGGCCCTCGTCAGGGTATAAAAGATCCTAACCGCCGCGTACACCACTCTGCCGGTATGGGACGGCGCGCCGCCCAACGTGCCGTCGCTGACGTTGCGCGCGCCCGGCATCAGCAGGACCAGCGCGCCGGCGCCGGCGATTCCCATGGCCAACACCGACATGGCCAGGGTGTTCAACGCCAGTTGGCCCGTTTCACGCCAGCGCGCCGCCTGCACGAAGGGCGACGGGGCACCCGAACCTGCTCCGGCCAGGCTGGCTACGAACTGGCCGGCGTTCTGCCAGGTGCGCTCGCGGAACAGGTCGCCAAACCCGCTGTTGCCGTCCAGCAGTATGAAGGCCCACGATAACGCAACCAGCAGCGCCGCCGCGTACGCCGACCAGCGCAGCACGTTGAATCGTGCGCGTGCTGCACCCGCAGGGTGGGACTGCTCCATGCCGGTCCGTTCCATCAGTAGGCCATGCTCCGGCGCACCCGGCTGCTCCACCAGTCAACGGCCACCACCAGCGCCACCAGGAATATCAGCAGCGTCCATACCTGCCGGAACAGCAGGTCGGCCAGCGACAACTCAATCTGAAAACCGATGCCGTCGATGCCCACGAAACTCATGATAGCGGCGGCGCGGATGCCGCACTCCAGTCGGTAGAAGGTGTAACTCAGCAGGTCGGGCAGCGCCATTGGGATGTAGCCGTAGAGCAAGACGTGCGCCGACGACGCCCCGGTGGTGCGCAGCGCGGCCACCGGCTCGGCGGGAACGTCCTGCAATTGCTCCGCGTAGATGCGGCCCAGGATGCCGGCGTAGGGTATGGCCATGGCCAGGATCGCCGCCATCGGAGATAACCCAACGGCGGCCACGAACAGCAGCGCCCACACCAGTTCGTGGACCGAGCGCATCGCTGCCAGCAGGAAGCGCACCGAGGCCATCAGGGTCCACCGCCGCGCTCCCGACCCGTCCGCCGATTGCGCCAACACACCCGACGCCAGCACGCCCAGGGGCAGGCCCAACGCCACCGCCAACGACATGCCGGCGACGGCGTAGGCCAGCGTATGCCAGCTTGAGACCACGCAAATGCGGAGAAACTCCGGCGACAACTCGGGGGGGAACAGGGCCAGCAGGACCTGCAACGCCGCGGCGCCGCCTCCGGTGTGGCCAATGGGCTGCTGCCAATCGACGCGGGACAGGCTCCACGCCAGCGCGAAGACGATGCCCAGCGTCAGCAGACGCGGGCCGGTGAGCCAGGTTTGCAGCCGCCGCAGAGACATGGAACAGCGGCTATCAACTAGCCGTCGCGGGCCGCCAACCCCGCCAGCGGTTCGACGTCGCCGTTGTCGTCTCCCAGGTCGTACAACTCATCCAGCACGGCGTCATCGAGTTCGCCCGCCGGCAGGTCGAACTGGACGCGGCTCTCGCGCAGCCCGATTACCCTGGTGAAATGCCGCCGGATCAACGATGCCGTGTGCAGGCTGGCGATCAACGTGCGCTGGCTGCTGCCGTCGTCCCCGTTCCCGTGCCCCATATCAAGGGAGACGAGGCCCACCAGCAGCTCCATCACCTCCTCGGCGCGGGCCGGGTCCAGCGAGGCCACCGGTTCGTCGGCAAGAATCACCAGCGGGGACTGCATCATCATGCGGGCGATGGCGACCCGCTGCTGTTCACCGCCGGACAGTCGCCCCGGACGTTCGTTGATCTTGTCGGCGATGCCGACTCGCGCCAGGGCCTGTTGAGCGGCGCGGCGTTCCATGGGCCAGACCAGCGAGAGTACCGAGCGGGCCAGGCTCCAGTGGCCCAACCGTCCAGCCAGCACGTTGTGCAGCACCGGCAAGTGGGGCACCAGGTCGAAACGCTGGCTGACGATGCCCACCAGGGAGGCCAGTTCCCGGCCCGGCTTCAACTCGCCGGGGGATTTGCCGTTGATGATGACGGAGCGCGGCCCTTGGTCGGGCACCAGCGCGCCGGCCAGCAGGCGCAGCAGGGTGGTCTTGCCGCTGCCCGAGGGGCCGACCAGCGCCACCCGTTCGCCGGCATTGATGGCAAGGCTCAGCGGGGCAAGGCCCCGGTTGGTTCCATAAACCTTTGACGCGCTATCAATCGCTACCAGCGGCTTGGCTACAGCAAACTGCTCACCGGCCCGCCGCAGGCGGACACCGGTTGCAGTCATTGAATTATGCCCAGTTCCCTAGCCACGCTCTCAATCGCCTGGTAGTTATCGTTTTCGGTGGCGATGAACCGCTCGGTGCTGAACAGTTCCAGTATCTCGCCATGTTCCTGGGCGTTCAGCGCCAGCAACGCCGCCTGTACCCGGTCGGTGAACCCGTCGCCATACACCTCGTCCAAGTCCGGCCGCGCCGTCCAGTTGTAGTTGAAATAGTTGGGCGTGGTGTCCAACTCGCGCACCTGGGCAGGGTCGGCCTTGCCCTCTGTCACCGCCCGCGCCCACACGTCCTCGGCCAGCGCGCCAACATCATAGGAACCGGCCGCTACCAGTTGCCAGGTCTTGTCGTGAGAACCTGAGAATCCCGGCGCGGTGCGGAAATCGTCTGCGACGCTAATGCCGGCCTCCCCCAGGAAATATCGCGGCATCAGGTGGCCGGAGGTAGAACTCTCACTGCCGAAGGTGATGGTCAAGTGGCCGGTCTTGCCGACCAGATCGTCCAGACTGTTCAGGTCGGCGAACTCGTCGCCTCCGCGCACGACGTACTTGGAGTGAAACTCGGCGTCGTGGGCTCGCTGGACGATGGCGCGGGAGCCTGGGTTCTGCAGCCGCGCCTGCACCCCGGTCAGCGCGCCGAAGAAGGCCAACTGCACGTCGTTCTGGCTGAACGCGGTCACCACCGCGGAGTAGGACACGCTGGGTACATATTCCACCGGAACGTCCAGTTCTCTGGACAGGTAGTCGGCGAAAATTTCATAGCGTCGCGCCAGGCGCTGGGCGTCCTGGTCGGGAATGCCGCCCACGCGCAGGGTAGGGGATTCTTCCTGGGCGCAGGACACCGCCAGCAGCCCTATGAAAACCGATACGGCGGCGATGAGCAGGAATCGGGTCAATGAGGGCGAAATGGGCATTGATACTCCCCCGGCTATCAAGCAGGGCAAACAAACTGGTGCGATAGTATCAACGCGTCCGCCGTCGGTCAACATCGCTCAGATCCGAGGCAAATGCGGCATCATGCTATAATGTCGTCCGCCGCGCCGGAGCGACCCTCCGGGGCGTTGTGCGGAGAGGTGCCAGAGTGGACGAATGGGCGCGACTGGAAATCGCGTAGGGGTTAACGCCTCTCGCGGGTTCGAATCCCGCCCTCTCCGCCATTTTTACATCACAAATGCCCCGTACAACCGGTCGTTTTCTACCCGGCTGAATTTCAGGTCCAGCTGCCTGTAGCGACGACCCCAGGAGGTCAGAAGCATGACGACGGTAGGAAGCGGAAAGTACACCTATGAGGTGGTGGAAAACTGGGCCAGGCTGCCGGAGGGCGACACCTTCGCCATGGTCAGCGCCATCGCTACCGACTCCCAGGACCGGGTGTTCGCCTTCCAGCGCAAAGACCCGCCCATCCTCATCTTCGACCGGGACGGGAACCTGCTGGACAGTTGGGGGAACGGGGCGTTCTCCTTTGCCCACGGCATCTACATAGACGACAACGATACGGTCTATTTGACCGACCGGGACAACTCGGTCTGCCTGGTGTACACCATCGACGGCAAGCCCATCCAGATGCTGGGACGCCACGGCGTCCACTCCGACACCGGCTGCGAGAACCCGGGCGACCTTTGCCCCCGGTCCGCCGGCCCTTTCAACTACCCAACCGAACTGATCCCATCTCCGTCGGGCGACCTGTACGTAGCCGACGGGTACCGCAACGCCCGCATTCACCGGTTCAGCTGGGACGGGCAGCTCAAGCAGTCCTGGGGAGAACCGGGCAAGAGCGAGCCGGGACACTTTCACCTGCCCCACAGCCTGCTGATCCACAACGACACGATCTTCCTCTGCGACCGCGAAAATCACCGGATGCAGCTCTTCAACCTGGACGGCGAGTTCATCGCCATCTGGGACGACATTCAGCGGCCCATGGACATCTCCGTGGACAGCGCGGGGAACTTGGTGGTCAGCGAGGGTCCCGTCGGCGATGCTTCGGCCCGGGTCAGCGTGCTGGACACTTCCGGCAACGTACTGTCCCGCTTCGACTGCCGCGGCCCCGGCCATGGCAGCTGGGTGGACTCCTGCGGCGACATCTACGTGGGCCTCAGCGACGGCACGGGCATCGACAAGTTCGTTCGCCAGGGCTAGCCCGACTGCGCCAGCCCTGGCGGGTGAGCGCTAATCCGGTTGCTTGCTCAACATGAGGAAGCCGTTGCTGTCGGGGGTGTTGCAGCCCGCCAGCGCGGTTTCGGCGCGTATTGTAACCTGCCTGGCTCCGGCAGTTCCGCGCAGTTGCTCGATGCTGTCGGAGAAGAGGCAGGCGCGAGTTCGGCCGGTTCCGTTGTTTCCGCCGCTTGACAGGAAGGGATGCGGGCCTTCGACCCTGATGTCGTCGGCATAGAAGTCGTGGGCCTCGCCCCACTTGACCCCATGCCACTGGAAGCCTTCCAGGAATTGCTGGGTGAATGTGAGGTAGCCGTCGTAAGGGTTGAATACGTCCACGTCGTCGGGGCCCAACCCGGAACCTTCCCACATCTTCCGCGCGAGACTGGCGACGGCTGCCTGGTGCTCCTCCAGGGTTGACATGGTGCTTCTGCCCCGGCCGTTGTTCTGGGCGTGGTTGAGGACGTAAATCGGCTTTTGCCTCAGGTCCCTGGCGCGCTCGGCGGTGGTGAAGATGAAGGC
>JAJDWF010000071.1 GCA_022825745.1 Dehalococcoidia bacterium
TGTCGGGGCCGCAGAGGCCGAAGATTGAGCTGAGCCACTGGTTGTTGACGAACCGGCCGACGGGCTTGGCTTTCTTGATGTTCTCCCGGTAGGCGGCGATGTGGGGCTCCAGGACGGACGGCGCGCTGACGCCCAGGGCCATCACGCCGATGCCGCGTTCCGCCGCCAACTCGTAGGTGGCCGGCTGCAACGCCGCAACCCAGATGGGCGGGTGCGGCTGCTGGTAGGGCTTGGGCAGCACCTGGCGCGGCGGTACGTTCCAGAACCTGCCCTCCCACTCGAAGTAGTCCGAGTCCCAGATCTGCGGGATCATCTTCAGGGATTCCTCCCACATCTCGCGGGTATCGCGCGGGTCGATGCCCATGCCGGTCTGCTCGTAGGCGGCGCTGCGTCCCGTGCCCATATCGACGCGGCCGTTGGTGAGGTGGTCCACCATAGCGACGCGCTCGGCGACGCGCACCGGGTGATGGTAGGGCAGGATGATGACGCCGAAGCCCAGGCGGATGCGCTTGGTGAGCTTGCTCAACGCGCCGAAGATTACCTCCGGGCATGGCGACATGCTGAAGGTGGTGAGGAAGTGATGCTCGACGAACCAGACGTAATCGAAGCCCATCTCGTCGGCCAGGCAAACCTGCTCGATGGTTTCCTCGATGACGGCGTGGTCGTCCAGTTCGGGACGCTGCATTTCGTAGGCCAGGCCGAATTTCATGATTCACTGCTCCCTTTGCGATGGCTGATTGCGAGATTGTACTGCCGTGCGGGAATGGGGGCAATGATAGAATGAACCGCTCATACCAGTGGAACGCACCCGGAGATAACCCATGACCTTGAATCGAAGCACCGCCCTGGCCACCCTGATTGCCGGCATTCTGCTGGCGGCGTTCCTGGTCGCCTGCGCCGGCGAGCCGGAGGTTCCGACCGCCGCGCCGCAACCAACCGCCGAAGCCGTACCCGCCACCACTGCGCCGGCCGCTGCCACGACCGCGCCTGAACCCACCGCCACCGCCGCCCCGGCTCCGACCGAAGCGATGGCCGCAACCGAGGCGATGCCGGCGACGGCGACCCCCACGGAAGCTCCGACCGAACTGCCCACTGCCGAGGCCATGACATCCGGCGCGGCGGCGGTGTTCACGCTGGGCGAGGGCACCATCGCGCGCTACCGGGTAGAAGAGGAGCTGGCTAATACCGGTTTCTTCGTGGCGGTGGGCGAAACCCAGGACGTGGCCGGCAGCATCGCTTTTGATGCCGACGGCGGCGTGCTGGCGGAGGAGAGTCGTATCGCGGTGCAGGCGGGTACGTTGCGGACGGACAGCGGCCGGCGGGATGGCTACGTGCGCAACCGGACGCTGGAGACGGATACCTACCCGGAGGTGGTGTTTGTGCCTACCTCAATTGATGGGTTGCCCGGTGCCATCGCCGACGCCAGCGGACCCGTTGAGTTCACCATCACCGGGGACCTGACGGTAAAGGACCGGACGCGGGAGGTTACGTGGAACGCGACGGCGGAGTTCGCCGGCGACGGCACGGCCAGCGGGATGGCCGGCGTCGAGTTCACCTTTGACGACTTCGGGATGAACAAGCCCAGTGTCGCCATCGTCCTCAGCGTGGACGACACCATCCGGCTGGAGCTGGACTTCGTGGGCGTGATTACGGCGCCGTAATCAGAACGATTTCATGCTGCACGGGCGATGAGGCGTAGGGGCCGTCCTCGCTCATGTAGGCGTCGATTTCGGAACGCACGCCGAACTCGGGCAGGTAAATGCCCGGCTCAATGGAGAAGCCCACGCCGGGGATGATGCGGCGGGTGTCGTGGGTCTCGAAGTTGTCCAGGTTGACGCCCTCGCCATGTACGGTGTGGTAGATGCTGTGGCCCAGGCGGTGGGTGAAATAGTCGCCGTAGCCGCGGTCGGTGATGTAACGCCGGGCAACGTCGTCGGCCTGCCAACCCTGGATCGGGTCGCCGGCGGCGTGGGAATCCTTCAGGAAGGATAAGGCGGCGTCGCGGGCGCCGAGCACGATGTTGAAGACCTCCCGATTGCGGGCCGGCGGGTCGTCGCCCACGTAGGCGGTCCAGGTGATGTCGGCGTACACGCTGCCGGGGGTTTCTTCACGGGCCCACAGGTCGATGAGCACCCAGTCGCCGGGCGCGAAGACGCTGCTGCCTTCGGCGGCGGGTTCGTAGTGGGGGTCGGAGCAGTGGGCGTTGGCGGAGACGATTGGGCCGTCGGCGGTGGTCAGGCCCTCTTCGCGGAACCGCCGGCGGATGAACTCGGCAATCTCAAACTCGGTGACGCCGTCGGCCAGGCGTTGACCGATGCGCGCGAACGCCTCGTTGACGATGCGGCCCAGGGCGTCGGCTGCGCGCCGGTGGCCGGCCAGTTGGTCGGGCGACCAGCGTTGCGTCGCGTACTGCATCAGGTCTGCCGACGAAATCACGTCCGGCCCCATGCTCCGAACCAGTTCCACCGTGCCGGCATCCACGCGGGAGACGCGGGGCAGGGTGTTGCGCGGTGAGTACTCCATAGCCACGGTGGAGGTTCCCGCCAACGTGTCCCGCAAGGCAGTCTCCAGGGTCGCGCGGCTGCTGTACACGACGCTATCCACACCAGCGTCGGCAAACTTGCCGGCATCCACGTGGTGGGTCAGCAGGGTGGGCGAGCCGGACGCCGGCACGTAGAGGAAAACGGGCCGGGTTACGTGGCCGGAGGCGGGCGCGACCTGGGCAAGCACGGGGTTGCAGCCAAGGTAGTCGTAGATGAGCCAGCCCGGGACCGACTCGCCGGCGAGGAATTCCTGGGCGTCGTGAATCATCTGCGCGTTGGCCATGGGGTTCCTCCTGGCATGTGCCGACGGGTCAGGCGTAGTATTGCCGGTGGCGACCGCCGTCGAGGATGATGTTGGCGCCGGTCAGGTACGACGCCCGGGATGACGCCACCATGGCGACGACATCGCCGATCTCATGGGGTTCCGCCATCCGGTGCATCGGGGAATCGTCTTCGAGACCATTCCGGTGTTTTTCGTTTTGCTCGGGGTCCGGTGCGGGGTTATCGCCGTTTCCGCCGTGGCCGTTCAGCGACGAATGGTTGTTTTCGGGTTCGTCGCTCTCCACGCCGAAGTAGATGATGTTGTTCACGGTTATGTTTTCAGATGCCAGCTCGAAAGCCAGGCCCTTGAAGTAGGCCAGCAGGGGCGCGAGGCTCAGGGACGAAAGCGTACCGCCGGAGGACACTTCGATGGCGGAGTACGGGATCAGGTTGATGATGCGACCCATGCCCAGCCGCTTCATGTGGGGCACGACTTCGTGGGTAAGCTGAACTGCGGAGAAGAAGTTGCGCGCCAGGGCGGGCTCTATCGTCTCTTCCTCCAGATCGACGGCCGATGAGGGCTCCAATTCCTGCACGGTGTTGACGAGGACGCCGATGTTGTTCTGCCGGTGCAGGGTTTCGCGCACCAGGCGGTGGATGTCCCGGGTGCGGTTGAGGTCGGCAATGACGGCGCGGAAACGATCCTGCGGGATGTTTGACCGCGCCAGTTCAAGCTCAACGTGGCGCATGTGGTAGTTGTCGGGCGCCGTCAACGAAAGAATAGCGCCCTCGCTGGCCAGCGAAGCGGCGGCGGCGGTGGCGATCCCCAGGTGGGAATCCACCACCAGGGCCACGGTATCCTGCAATCCCAGATCCATCTAACCTCCCTCCCTGATCACGATGGCCGGCGTCAGATAACGCCGGACGAAGCCATCTGATCCACTTCCTCCTTCGAATAACCCAGCCCGGTCAGGATCTGGTGATTATGCTCGCCGAGCAGCGGCGGGGGTTGGTCCAGGCCGCCGGGGGTCTCGGAAAACTTGATGGGCAGCCCGGTCTGCTTGATGCTGCCCAGCGTGGGGTGCGGCATTTCCAGCAGCATTTCCCGGTGCAGCACCTGCTCGTCGTTGAAAACGTCGGCCAGGTCGTTGATGGGGCCGGCCGGCACGCTGACGGCCTGGAGGTCGGCAACCCAATCGTCGGCGTCCTTGGTCAGGAAGTATTCCTGGAGCAGGGGCACCAGTGTCGAGCGGTTGTTGACCCGAACGCCGTTGCTGGCGTAGTCGGGATCCTCGTGCAGGTCCATGCGGTTGATGCCCTCGCAGAACCGGTCCCACAGGCGGTCGGAGCCGACGGCCACGTTGAAATACTTGCCGTCCTTGCCCATGAAGGCCTGATAGGGAACCAGGGTCGGATGGGCCGCGCCCAGCCGTTTGGGAGCCTCTCCCGTGGCGAAGTAGTAGCCGGCCTGGTAGGTCATCCACGCCACCTGCGAGTCGAGCATGGAGAGGTCGATGTACTGGCCCTGCCCGTTGCCGGCGGTGTTGCGGTGGTGCAGCGCGGCCATGACGGCAAAGGCCGCCCACATGCCGGCGCCGATGTCGGAAACGGCGATGCCGACCTTCTGCGGGTCGCCGCCGAGGTCGCCGGTGATGCTCATCAGGCCGCTGATGCCCTGCATGATCTGGTCGTAGGCGGGACGGTTCCGGTAGGGGCCGGTGGCGCCGAAACCGGAGATGGAGCAGTAGATGATGGCCGGGTTGACCTTTTTCACGTCGTCGTAGGACAGGTTGAAGTTGGGCATCACGTCGGGGGTGAAGTTTTCGACGATGATGTCGGCGTCGGCGGCCAGTTTCAGGAACACCTGCTGGGCCTTCTCGTCGCGCAGGTTCAGCGTCAGGCTGCGCTTGTTGCGGTTGACGTTGAGGAAGTAGGCGGACTCTTCGCCGATGAAGGGCGGCCCCCACTTGCGGGTGTCGTCGCCAACCCCGGGGCGCTCGATCTTGATGACATCGGCGCCGTAGTCGCCCAGCATGAGCGCGCAGAAGGGACCCGCCAGGGCGCGGGTCAGGTCGAGCACTTTGATGCCTTCCAATGGTTTCATAGTCCAGCAATACCTCCGCCGATAACGCCGCGCGGACTGCAAGACCGCGCAAGGCGGCGACATTATAGCGCACGTTCGCACAGTGCAACGCATCCCGCGGTCATAAATGGTAATATGCCGCCATCACTCCGTTTTGATGCCAGCCGACACCCCTGGGAGGAGAATCCATGACCACCACCACTCAGCAATCCGCCGCTACCAACGGGTACAGCGTAATCGGTAGCCGGCCCGTCCGCCACGACGGGACCGACAAGGTGACCGGGCGCGCTCAGTACGGAGCGGACATCAGCCTGCCCGGGATGCTCTACGGCAAAGTCCTGCGCAGCCCCCATGCCCACGCCCGAATCAAGAGCATCGACACCAGCAAGGCCGAGGCCATGCCGGGCGTCCACGCCGTTGCCACCGCCGCCGACCTGCCGCAGCCCGGCGGGCGCGTGCTGGACCTGGGCGAAGGCGCCATGATCAACCCCAAGTTCCTGAGCAACAACTGCCTGGCGGCTGAGAAGGCCCTGTACAAGGGACACGCCATCGCCGCCGTGGCCGCCGACAGCGCCCACGAGGCCGAACTGGCGCTGGCGCTGATCGAGGTGGAGTACGAGGTGCTGACGCCGGTGCAGGACGTGCTTGAGGCCATGCGCGACGACGCTCCGCTGGTCCACGAGCGCCTGGCCAACCTGAACGACCCCAGCGTGCGGCCCGGCGGACTGCTGGGCGAGGGCGACGACGGCAAGGTGGGCAACGTGCCCAACCGCTACTTCTATGAGATCGGCGACCTGGAAGCCGGCTTCGCCGCGGCGGACGTGGTTATCGAGCGCGAGTTTCGCACCAAGGCCGTCCATCAGGGCTACATCGAGCCCCACGCGGCCACCGCGCTGTG
>JAJDWF010000027.1 GCA_022825745.1 Dehalococcoidia bacterium
ATGAACTCGCGCTCGTCGACCTTGAAGATATGGTGAAATTTGCGCATGGTGGGGACGGTCGCCTCGCCCACGCCCACGGTTCCGATCTGGTCGGATTCGACCAGGGTGATTTCGAGCAGGTTACCCAGCCGCGTGACCAGGCTGTAGGCCGTCAACCAACCAGCCGTTCCGCCGCCGGCGACGACTACGCGAATTTTCTCCTCCACCGAAGCGAGCATATCACGCAGGCAGGGGGCCGCACGTGGCGCGGGGGGACGGCTCGCAGGGCCGCTAATGTTGCGCATTTGCTACAAACTATTTTTTGCGGGTTTCGGCGACTCAAGGCTTTTCTGACCAAGGGGAAGTGTGCTAAATTCGCCCGTTAGATGTCGCCTTGATCATGCTGGCGCGTGCATCGGGCGTACTCAGACTATGGCTAGAGGTAATGAAGGGTAATGAAGATGGGTGAAACCAAAACAACGATGCAGAAAACCAAATTGGCTACCGCCGTATCGGCAGCTTTGTCCATCATGGCCGGCCAGGCGAGTGCGCAGCAGGCCGGTGAGGGCCTCGAGGAGGTCGTGGTCACCGGTATTCGCGGCAGTCTGCTGGCGGCCATGGATGTCAAGCGTGAGTCTTCAGGCGTTGTGGACGCCATTTCCGCCGAAGATATCGGCAAATTCCCCGACACCAACCTGGCGGAGTCGCTGCAGCGCGTTACCGGTGTGTCCATCAACCGCGTCGAGGGCGAGGGTTCAGAGGTCACGATTCGCGGCTTCAGTGGCGACTTCAACATCGTGACCCTGAACGGCCGGCAGATGCCCGCGGCCGACGCCCGGGGCGTCTTCTTCGGCATCAACGCCAACATCAGAACCGGCGATTCGCGCTCCTTCGACTTCTCGAACCTCGCGTCCGAGGGAGTATCGGGTCTGCAGGTGTACAAATCGGGCCGGGCCGGGGTGCCGTCCGGCGGTCTTGGCGGCACGATCAATATCGAAACCATTCAGCCCCTGGAATCGGCCAACCAGTTTTCCATTGGCGCAAAAGCCCTCTCGGACTCCGGCGGTGGCACGACGCCGGAGATAAGCGGTCTGGGCAACTGGACGAACGATGAGGGCACCTTCGGCTTGTCCGCCTTCGGTTCCGTCCAGGAGCGCGAATTCTCGAATCGCACAGCGTTGCACAACAGCGGGCGCGGAATCGTCTGGCAGTTTCCCTTCAATCCGAACATCCCCGCCTTCGCCAACGCCACCCTGGTCAACGCACCCGGCCCGGATCAACTGGCCGGCTTCCCGCATTCTGCGGCCCTCGCATTCAGCGAGAGCTCGCGCGAGCGCACCAACGCTGCGCTGACCCTGCAGTGGGCGCCTTCGGACCGCATGACCGTTACCGCGGATGGCCTGTTCGCACGGAACGATCAGTTTGCAAAGAGTGCTTCGGATCTGCCCTTCTGGGTCCGCCAGTTCGACTTTGTCGCCTTCAATGGCAACCCTGTCCTCAGTCAGCCGGACTTTTTGTCCGAGCCGCTCGTGTCCGGCGGCGGCAGCGACTTCAGCCAGGCGGGCAAGGAGCTCCCTTTCCGGAACAGCTTGTTCGCGATGCGGGACGAGCTGAGTTCGTTCGGCCTCAACGTCGACTATCAGCTCAACGACTCGCTGACGTTGAACTTCGACGCGGCCCATGGCAATGCGGTCGCCAAGGGCAATCACCCGAGTGGCGCCCTCATTGAAGGAACCTCCCTCGGCGGTCAGGCTGTCGCCGCCCACATCGTGGACTACCGCACTGAGATACCCAACGTCGCCCAGGCCATTGCGGACGGCTCTGGCCCCAGCACAACCATGGTCGGCGGCCGGGAGGTTACCTTCCCCGGCGGTAATGCGAATGGAATCTTCGAAAAGTCGGATCTCGGGCTCCAGTACATCATTCAGGAATTTGGTACCCAGGATACCGTCATCGACCAGGCCAAGATGGCAGTCGCCTTCGACAACGGCGGTCCGGTCACGGCCAATTTCGGCGCGGGCTTTGTCAGCCACGAAATGCACTCGGTCTACGAGCGCTACCGGGACGAAATCGGCGGCTGGAACACCGGCTTCATCGGCGATATCGCGACGCTGATGGGGGAAGAAGTCATTGAAGACGTATGCATAAGCTGCCAGTTTGAGGATCACAACAATCAGTTTCTGACGGCGGACGAACTGGTCCGGGATTTCACCGCCGCCGGCGGAACGGTGGCCCCGGGCGCCAGTCTGCGACTTGTGGGCCAGGAAGCGTTCTTTATCGATCCGTTGGCGGTGGCGGAGGCCTTTGACGGCTTCGTCAACGGCGGCGGGGCACAATACGACTACAACAACCGATCCACGGTAAGCATCGCCGACAACGTCATCACCGAGGACGTAGTGTCGCTTTACGGCGAGGGCGTTCTGGATGGCGAAGTCGGCGGCAGGCCGATGCAGGTCGTGGTCGGCCTGCGCTGGGAGCAGACGGACGTCGAATCCGTAACACTGCAGTCGGTTCCCATGTTCAAGAAATGGACATCGGACAATGACCTCGCCACGGTGTTCAGCTCGGACGTGCAGGCGGTGTCGCAGACGTTCGATTATGACAACTTGCTGCCGAGCCTCGACTTCTCCGTGGATGTCAACGACAACCTGAAAGCGCGCGCCTCGTTCAGCACCACTATCGCGCGCGCGCCGTATAACAACATGTTCGTCACCACCAATGCCGGTAATCCGAGCACGGCGACGTACCTGGGCGGCGTCGCCACCGGTAGCAGGGGCAACGCGCAACTGGAGCCGCTGGAGTCCGACAACTTCGACCTGTCGCTTGAGTGGTACTACGGCGAGGGCAGCGCCTTTACGGTCGCCTTTTTCGACAAG
>JAJDWF010000099.1 GCA_022825745.1 Dehalococcoidia bacterium
TCGCGCTGATGGCCTGCACCCAGACGGAGCCGGCCGATTCCGAACCCGCTCCCACCGAGCCGCCGCCGGTCGCTATGTCGCCGTCGATGATGCTCGACCAGGACGTGCCCATATCGGACTTCGTCAGCCAGCACGCTGCCATCGCCGAGGAATGGGACCTGTTCCACGACGATTTCGACGGGTGGAGCGCCAGCCTTTCGTCCTGCCACCCCAATTCCATGTATCTCGCCCTCAACGATTTCGCCGTCTCGTTCAACGCGGTAACGAATGACGCCCGCGACCTGACCCGAGGCTCAACCAGCGGCGAACTTGCCGACCTGCTCATCACCGCCGCCGAGGAGGAGGAAGCCGCTCTCCGGCAACTGCGCGACCACTGGCAGCCCAACAACGTTTCCCTCTTCGAGAACGTCGAACAGCAGCGCGCCATGTCCTCTCAAGCCCAGAAGAGCGCCGAAGACCGGGCCATCGAACTCCGCGAGGGATTCGAGGACGCCGCCGACCCGGAAGCCGTCGCCGAGTTCCAGGCCGCCCTTGACCCCCTCATGGCCGATTGGGAAACCCTCCATGATGACTACGAAGCCCTGCAAAAGGAGTCTGACACCCTGGGAACCGACGCCGTCCTTGAGGGCCTGGAGGCCCATGTGATGGGGCTTGAGGCCATCGCCGAGGCCATTGACGGACTCCCCGAACTCGACGAGGCTGAGGACACGGTGGAGGCCCTCAAGGACGCCCTGGCCGCTGAGCAGGAAGCGTTTGAGGCGGCCCTGAAACCCGCCGAAGCCGAGGCATCAAACGGCGGCGAACAGGCCGCCACCGAATCCGAAACCACCGACGCTACCGACGGCGGCGAACAGGCCGCCGCTGCCGAACCCGAAGCCGAAGCCGGTCTTCCTGACTTCGAGCCTCTGGACGCAGCCGTGGCAGCCAGCGCCGAGTCCATGGACGCAGCCGACGACACCATCGACGACCTCGCCGACCCCGACGCCGAACGGGGCCTCGCCGAACTCCAGGTTTTCAATACCGAATACGCGCGCCTGCTCCGCACTTGGGACGCTTTCAACGAACGCTACAACGATTGGCGCATGGACGACGGCGGATGCGACCGCACCGAGGTGGTTGCCGAACTGGAGCAGTACAGCATCCGCATCAGCCAACTCGCCCGCGACGTGCGCACCCTGCCCAGTTCCGGTTACCTGCTGCCCATCTACACCGTGCTCACCGAAGCGGCGGCCCGCGACGAAAACGCCGTTCGCACCCTCCGCTACACCTGGAAACCCTTCACCCTCGACTCGTTCAAAGCCGTTCACCAGGAAAGAATCAACACCGACAACCTTCGCCGGGAGGCGGAGATTGCCGTGCAGGAGCTACAGAGCCGATCATAGGTCGGACACCCACAGGGAGGCATCACCATGGCGCTGCCGCCGGACCGAATCGACTATCTGCCCATCATTGACCGGCCCGTCATCAAGTGGCCGAACGACGCTCGCGTTGCCTTGTGGATCTCCCCCAACATCGAGCACTACGAGTATCTGCCCATCAACGAAGGCGTCCGCGATCCCTGGCCTCGCACGCCGTACCCTGACGTACAGCAGTACACCTACCGGGACTACGGCAACCGGGTTGGCTTCTGGCGCATGTTGGAGCCGCTGGACAAGCACGGCATCCGCTGTTGTATATCCCTCAACCTCGCCGTGCTGGAGCACTTCCCGGAAATCGCCGAAGCCATGATCGAGCGCGACTACGATTTCATGAGCCACGGCATCTACAACACCCGGTACCTGTACACCTGCACCGAGGACGAGGAGCGCGAATTTTATCGCGACTGCATCGACACGCTGCGCCGCCACACCGGGAAGCAGCTTAAGGGTATGCTGGGCCCGGCCATCACCGGAACCGTGAATACCCCGGACCTCATGGCCGAGGCCGGGCTGATCTACCACACCGACTGGTTCCACGACGACCAGCCCACCCCCATCAAGGTCAACAACGGCGGCAAGCTGGTGTCGGTTCCCTACTCCATCGAGCTGAACGACTCCTCGGTGCTCCGCGACAACCACTACAGCGCCGAGTATTTTGCCGACATCTGCAAGGCTCAGTTCGACCAACTCTATGAGGAAGGCGCGGAGAGCGGCCGCGTCATGTGCATCGCCCTGCATCCCTTCCTCATCGGCCAACCCCACCGCATCAAGTATCTCGAAGACACCCTCGACTACATCATGGCCCACGATGGCGTCTGGCAGACCACCGCCGACGAAATCGCCGAATACTACATCGCCAACTACTACGACCAGGCTGTGGCTCACGCCCAACGGCTTGCTCAATAGCGCCAGGAGCCTCCCCAATATGCCTGCTCAACGAACCTTCGGCATGGACCATCCCCACCACGAATGGTCGCCGATCATCACCAGGCCCGCCCTTCGTTGGCCGAACGATGCGCGAGTGGCCCTCTGCGTCGTCCTGGTGCTGGAACATATGGAGTGGCAAGTGCCGGAGGGTGCTTTCCAGGTAGCCAACCTGTCCGGCGGTTCCGCACCCCGCGCCTTCCCCGACTACGCCCGGCTGTCCCACCGGGAATACGGCCACCGCGTCGGCATTTTCCGGCTGCTGGACGTGCTCGAAAAGCACGGCATCCCCGCGACGATAGCCATGGACGCCCTCACCGCGGATAACTACCCGTACCTGGTGCGCCACTGCCTCGACCGTGGCTGCGAAATCATCGGACACGGCGTTTCGGTCAGCCGCATGATTACCAGCAATATGTCCGAAGCCGAGGAGCGTGAATACATTCAATCGTCCATCGACTCCCTGACCAAAGCCACCGGCTCCGCTCCACAGGGTTGGTCGGGTCCCGAATACGGCGAGTCCGACCGCACTCCCCGGCTGCTGGCCGAGGCCGGTATCCGCTACGTCTGCGACTGGGCCAACGACGAGCAGCCCTTCCCCATGACCACCGGGGATAACCCCTTCTTTGCCCTGCCGCTGCTCTACGAACTCGACGACGTGGCATCCCTGGCGCAACGCAAGGTCACCGTCGCCGACTACCAGCGCCGCCTCACCGAGAGTTTCGACGTGCTGCACAAGGACGGCGCGGCCAACGGTCGCCTGCTCGCCCTCAACTGGCGCCCCTGGCTGGTCGGCCAACCCTTCCGCATCGCCGCTGTTGACCAGGCCTTGGGTCACATGATGGAACGCGGCGGCGTCTGGCCCGCCACCGGCTCCCAAATCATAGAGTGGTACCAGTCCCAAATAACCTGACGGGGTGAAGCCATGCCCTCCTCACTGATTCGCGGCAAGTACATTCTGACCGCCGCCGGCGACGCGGGCCAAATCACCACGCTCTCCGATGCCGCCGTGTATCAGGAAGACGGCCTCATCGTGGCCGTCGGCCCCTACGACGAACTGAAGGCCCGATATTCCCCCGACACGGAACTCGGCGGCCCGAGCTACTCCATCATCCCCGGCCTCGTCAACTCCCACCACCACGGACGCGGCGTCACCACCCTTCAGATGGGCACCTGCGACGACTGCCTGGAAGTGTGGATCCTGGCCGGCTGGGGCCGGCGCCCCTACGACCATTATCTGATGACCCTGTACACGGCGTTGAACATGCTGGAGTCGGGCACCACCGCCGTTATGTACAACCACCCCCAGACGGCTGCCGCCACTCTCAAGGAGGACGTGGACGCCGTGCTGCGCGGATTCCTAGACGCCGGTATGCGAGTAGCCTTCTCCAGCTACCTCCGCAACCAGAACCGAGTCGTGTACCAGGATGACGCCGATTTCCTCTCCGCGCTGCCCGCCGACTTGGCCGACGACGTCCGCCGCTACCTGTCCGTCGGCCACATGAGCGATGACGACTACTTTGCCTTCTGCGACGAAATGCGCCGGGAGTATCACGACCATTCCTCGGGCAAGGTGCGCGTGCTCTACAGCCCGGCCAACGCCCAGTGGAACACCGACGAATTTCTGCTCCGTTCCAAGGAGCAGGCAACCCGTCATCAGACCGGCATCCACATGCACCTGGTGGAAAGCCCCTATCAAAAAGACTACGGCATCCGCACCTGGGGCAAAACCCCGGTCGAACACCTGCATGACCTGGAGTTTCTCGGCCCGGAAGTTTCTTTCGCCCACGCCGTTTGGCTCACCGAGCGCGACATCGAGCTTCTGGCCGACTCCGGCGCCACCGTCTGCCATAACGCCAGCTCCAACCTGCGCCTCAAGAACGGCATCGCACCGGTGAACCCCATGCTGGCGGCCGGCGTCAACGTCGCCATGGGTACCGACAGCACCGCCATGAACGATGATGACGATTTGTTGCAGGAAATGCGCCTAGTGAACAAGCTGCACCGCCAGCCCGGCCTGGACGCGCCCGCCATCACGGCAGAACAGGTGCTGTCCATGGCCACCGCCAACGCCGCCGCTCCCACCGGTTTCGGCGACCAGATCGGCCGCCTGGAACCCGGCCGCCGCGCCGATCTGCTTCTCATCCGCCTGGACGCACTGGCAGACCCCTACCTGGACGCCGATGTTCCCCCGGTGGAAGTGATTATGGGTCGAGCCAAATCCCGCGATATCGACACGGTCATCGTGGACGGCGAAGTGCTGATTAGCGACGGACAGCACCGCCGCGTCAACAAGGCGGACGTGGCCCGGGAGCTGCGCGAGCAGTTGGCCCTCCCCCTGGACCCTGCAACGCTGGCCACCAGGCAGATGGCCGCCCGGCTGTCCCCCTACGTGGAGCGGTTCTACCGCAGCCACCCGCCCACCATGGCGAACCCCCATTACGTGTACAACAGCCGCACCTGACTCCCCAGGAAACCCCATGCCTCGCTATGCTCTCGCCGTCGATGTCGGCGGCACTTTCACCGATGTCGTACTCTGTGAACTCGACACCGGCGCCCAGACCGTCCACAAAACCCCTTCCACGCCCGAAGATCCCTCGGTGGGGTTCATGCGCGGCCTGTCCGAAATCCTCCAATCCCGGGGGATACAGTTTGAAGACCTCGCCCACATCTTTCACGGCACCACCATCGCCACCAACTCCATCCTCGAAAACAAGGGCGCGCCCGTGGGCCTCCTGGTCACCAACGGCTACAAATACGTCCTGGAAATCGCCCGCCACGGCACGCCCCGCCTGGCCAATCCCAACACCTGGGTCAAACCGGAACGCCCGGTGCGCCCTCGGGATTGCCTGGAGGTCAACGAGCGCACCGCTTTCGGCGGCGAGACCCTCCACGCGCTGGACGAAACGGAGGTAACCCGCGCCGCCCGTCATTTCGCCCGCTCCGGCGTCGCCACCATCGCCGTCGCTTTCCTCCATTCCTACGCTAACCCCGGCCACGAGCTTCGCGCGCGTGAGCTCTTGGAGCAGGAACTCCCCGGCGTGCCCGTTTCCCTGTCCTCCGAAGTGCTGCCCGTGTATCGCGAGTACGAGCGCGCCATCACCACCGTGCTCAACGCCTACGTAACTCCCCGCGTCAGCCGCTACATTGACAACCTCAAACGCTCTCTGGAGGACTCCGGCATCTCGGCGTCCCTCTCCATTATGAAGTCCAACGGCGGCATCATAGGCGCCGACACCGCCGTCCGCCAGCCCGTCTATACCGCCCTCTCCGGCCCGGCCGCCGGCGTAATGGCCGCCGTCCAGATTGCCGAGGCCACAGGAATCCAGAACTGCATCTCGTTCGACATGGGCGGGACCAGTACCGACGTGTCCCTGCTCCGCAACCGCCGGCCCGGCCTCACCCTCAATGGCAGGCTCGGCGATTGGCCCGTCCAGCTTCCCATGCTGGACATCGCTACCATCGGCTGCGGCGGCGGCAGCATCGCCTCCGTCTCACCCTACGGCAGCCTCACCGTCGGCCCCGACAGCGCCGGCGCCGACCCCGGTCCCGCCTGCTACGGCCGAGGCGCGAACCTGCCCACCGTCACCGACGCCAACATCGTGCTAGGCCGCGTCAGCACGCAGATTGCCGGCGGGCAGCTGGTTCTGGACGTCCACGCCGCCCACGATGCCATCTCCGACTCCATCTCCGCCCGCGTCAACCTGGACGTCCCCTCCGCGGCCAGCGGCATCCTGAAAATCGCCAACAACGCCATGGTCGGAGCCATCCGCAACATCAGCGTCGAACGCGGACACGACCCTCGCGATTTCGCCCTGGTCGCCTACGGCGGAGCTGGCCCCATGCACGCCATCGACGTTGCCAACCTGCTCGGAATCGAGACGGTTGTGGTGCCCGCCCACCCCGGCACGACCTCGGCGTATGGCCTCCTCGCCGCCGAGTTCAAGAACGACTACGCCCGGACTTTCCCCCAGCGCGCGCCCGACTACGATCTGCAAGGCATGGCCGCCGTATTCGCCGACCTCCGGCAGGAAGGACGCAACTGGCTGGATGGCGAGGGCGTCCCCGCGGACAGCCAGGCGATCACCTTCTCCGCCGACCTGCGCTACGCCCACCAGGGCTCCGAGCTGACCATCCCGTACCGGCGCGCCCAGATCGATCAGGAAGGCTTCCAGCAGATGCTCCAGGAGTTCCACACCGAGCATCATCAACTCTACGGCTTTTCGCTGGACCAGCCCGTGGAAATCGTCACCCTGCGCGCCACCGCCTCCGGCCAGGTAGCCCAAGCCACCATGCAACCCATTGCCCTCACCACTCCTCATTCCCGTCCCTCTACTCGTCATTCCCGCGAAAGCGGGAATCCATCCTCTCCCCTTGTAGGAGAGGGCCAGGGTGAAGAGCATCGCCCCGTATATTTCGACGAAACATCCGGCTTCGTCGATTGCCCAATCTACCATCGCCCCGACCTACCGCCCGGAGCCGAACTCAGCGGCCCCGCAATCCTTGAGGGCATGGACTCCACGGTAGCCATCAACCCCGGCTGGCAAGCCCGCATCGACCAATACGGCAACTGCATCATGCGCTCCCAAGGAAACCAACCATGACCGACACCCGCTCCCCATCCGTTGACCCCATCACCCGGCAGCTCATCCGCGGCGGTCTGCGCGCCGCTCGCCTGGAGTGCGAGTTGATTATCGAGCGCACCGCCATGTCCGCTTTCATCCGCGAAAAGAAGGACTACACGGTCAGTTTCCTGGACCGTGATGGTCAGGAAATCTACGGCGACACCATGGGCAGCGACATCCTCGGCTGTGTCTGGCAGCACTATCCCGTCGAGTCCATGCGCCCCGGCGATCTCTACTGGTACAACGACCCCTACCTTTCGGAAGGCAGCATTACCCACACTCCCGACATGGTGTTCATCGCGCCGGTTTTCTACGGCGGCGAAATCGTCGCCTACTGCCATTCTTTCGCCCACTTCTGGGACCTGGGCGGTTCTCGCCCCGGCAGCATCGGCCCCGCCAACACCGAAATCTTCCACGACGGCACCCTCGTCCCGCCCATCAAGATCATCGACGCCGGCCGGCTCAACGACGAAGCCTACCGCATCATCCTCCGCAACTCCCGCTATCCCGACCTGTTGGAAGGTGATTCTCGCGCGTTGATGGCCGCCGCCAACCGCGCCCAGGAACGCATCCTGGAGCTGTTCGACCGCTTCGGCATGCCAACCATGCTGGCCGCCATCGCCGGTGACCAGGCCGACACCGCCCGCCTCGTACGCGACAAGACCCTGGAGCTGATTCCCGACGGAGAGTACGCCGTCCGCGACTACATGGACCACGCCGGCGTCGGCGACCGCTGGCATTCCTTCCACCTCAAGCTCACCCGCAAGGGCGACCGGGTGCTACTGGATGCCGAGGCCAGCGATGACCAGGCTCACGGCTCCATCAACTTCATCGCCAGCGATGGCGCGCTCAAAGCCTACTTCGGCCAGTATTTCCATCAATTCGACGCCTCGCTGCTCGCCAACCATGGGCTGCTGGCCGGCATCGACGCCGTGCAACTGCGCTCCGGCAGCATCCTGCGCCCGGAGTGGCCGGCCGCCCTCGGTTGCCGCGCACACACCTTCACCAAGCTCAAGAGCGCCGTGCGCGCCGTCGTCGCCCAGGCCACCGGTGGCAACGTCATGGCCGCCGCCGCCGTGTACGTCATCGCCTACTGGCGCATGAAGGAACGCGACGGCGGCGACTGGCTGCTCTGCACCGATGGCATCGCCGTCGGCCACGGCGCCCGCCCCTTCGGAGACGGCCTCGACGCCATCTACCAGCGGCACAACGAGAACTACCCCGGCGAGTTCATGGAGATGGAATACCCCTTGCGCCTGGAGCGTTACGCCATCTCCACCGATTCCGGCGGCCCCGGGAAGTACCGGGGCGGATGCGGCGTCATCCGCGAAGTGCGCCTGCTGGCCGACGAAGGCACCTTCGGGCTCCGCGTCGAAAACAGCATTTTCCCCGCCTGGGGCGTCGCCGGCGGAATGGGCGGCGGTCTGTCTAGGGTAGTGCTCAACCCGGACACCCCCGACGAGCGCGAAATCCGCCCCTTCTCCGACGACAACCATTGGAAGTGCGGCGATCTCGTTCGCATCTACACCGCCGGCGGCGGCGGTTGGGGCGACCCTCTCGAACGCGACGCTGCCATGGTGCTGGACGACGTCCTGGACGGCTTCGTTTCCCTGGAGGCGGCCCGCGAAAGTTACGGCGTGGTCATCGACCCCGACGCGCTCCAAGTGGATGTCGCGGCCACCGACGCCCAACGCTCCGCCATCCGCGCCTCCCGGGGCAAGACCCGGATGTTCCACCGCTTCAACTACTTCGCAACCGAATCCGAGGAATTCCAGTGGATCAGTAAAAACATCCCCCGGGATTCTCACTGAGACAGTGACTAAAAATCCCTCGCCCCTGGCGGGAGAGGGCTGGAAGCTGCCCCTTACCTGGTACGGAGGTGAGGGGGAGAACCGAACAACAAAATGGAGCGGAAGACGGGATTCGAACCCGC
>JAJDWF010000086.1 GCA_022825745.1 Dehalococcoidia bacterium
TGCTGCCCCATGTCAGTTGCCGACGAGAAGGGCAACTCAATCATAGTCCGCGACACCATCACGCCCACGTGGGCGGAAAGGCTGGCCCGCGCCGCCACCATCCAGATGGGTTGCGTCGCCTGCTACGCCGTGGCCCCGATGACCCCGGAGCAGGTCAGGCGCACCGCCGTCCCCAACACCCTGTCTCTGGCCCGCGATTTGGGCCTCGCCGTGCAAAACGCCCGCGACTCCGGCGGCGACCCCTTGCGGGCCATCCTGGAAACCTGCCCCGGCCGCGTCCTGTTCACCGGCAAGGTGGTGGACGTTGACCGCCGCACCACCTCCGGGTTCGCACGCGGCTCCCTGGCCATCGACGGCATCGACGCCTGGCAAGGCAGCGCCATGGCCATCGACTTTCAGAACGAAAACCTGGTTGCCCGCGTGGACGGGGAAATCGTCTGCACCGTGCCCGACCTCATCTGCGCCGTGACCACCGACACTGGCGAGCCGGTTACCACCGAGCTGATGCGGTACGGGTTGCGCGTCGCCATCCTGGGCTTTCCGGCGCCGGCGTTGTGGACGACTCCCGAGGGCTTGGCCGTCGCCGGCCCCCGCGCATTCGGCTACGACACCGACTACGTACCGCTGACGGTCTAGGAAACGCGCGATGTTCGTCGGCGTGGACGTGGGAGGCACCAACACCGATGCCGTTCTGATGGACGGCCGGCAACTCGCCGGCGCCGCCAAAGTCCCCACCACCGCCGACGTCACCACCGGCATCGCTGGCGCAGTATCCGAGCTGCTGGCTCAGACCGGCCACCGTGATCTGGTGCAGGCCGTCGTAGTCGGCACCACCCATTTCACCAACGCCCTGCTGGAGCGCGCCAACCTGGTCCCCACGGCGGTTATGCGCCTGTCGCTGCCGGCCACCGAACTCCTGCCGCCCCTGGTTGAATGGCCCGACGACCTGAAAGACGCCATCGCCGGCCATGCCTACATGGTTTGCGGTGGCAACGAATTTGACGGCCGCGCAATCTCCCCGCTGGACCGACAGGCCATCGCCGCCGCCGTTCACGACATGCGGGCCCGGGGAGTCCGCGCCGTCGCCGTGAATGGAGTGTTCTCACCCGTGGATCCCGCGCAGGAATTGGAAGCGGCGGCGCTGATCCGCGAAATCGCGCCCGGCCTCCGCGTGTGCTTGTCCCACGAAAACGGACGCATCGGCCTGCTGGAACGGGAAAACGCCGCCGTCCTCAACGCCTGCCTTGGCGAAATCGCCGTGTCCACTATCCGGGGCATCGAGCAGGCCCTCGAAATGCTGGGCCTGGACGTTCCGTTATTCATGAGTCAGAACGACGGAACGCTGATGGACACGTCGTTCGCCAACCGGTTCCCGGTGCTGACCATATCGTCCGGCCCCACCAACAGCATGCGCGGGGCGGCCTGGCTGACCGGCATCTCCGACGGCATCGTGGTTGACATCGGCGGGACCTCTACCGACGTGGGCGCTCTGGTTCGGGGATTCCCCCGTGAGTCGGCGGTGGCGGTTGAACTGGCCGGCGTCCGCACCAATTTCCGCATCCCCGACGTTGAGTCCATCGCCCTCGGTGGTGGCAGCGTCGTCGCCTTGGATCCCTTGCGCATCGGCCCCGAAAGCGTGGGTTACCGGCTCACCGACGAGGCGTTGGTATTCGGCGGCGGCATCCTCACCGCCACCGATCTGGCCGTCGCCGCCGGCCTAGGGCAGGTCGGCGACACCACGTTGGTCGCCAACCTCGAAACCGCGATGGTCAAACAAGGCGCCACCGAAATCCAGGAGCGCGTCGAAACCCTCATTGACCGCATGAAACTCAGCGGTGGCGACGTGCCGGTGGTCCTGGTAGGCGGCGGTAGCATCTTGCTCGGCGATTCATTGGCCGGCGCCAGCGAGGTGCTGCGCCCTGAACACGCCGACGTCGCCAACGCCATCGGGGCGGCCATCGCCCAGGTCAGCGGACAGGTCGAGCGGGTTTACTCCCTGGACAGCGGCAGCCGCGAGGCAGCCATCGCCGATTGCACTGCCGCTGCCATCGCCCGCGCCACGGCGGCCGGCGCAGACCCGCCTACCGTAGAGATCGTTGACGTGGAAGAAGTGCCCCTCACCTATGTGCCCAGCAACGCCACCCGCGTACGCGTGAAAGCGGTCGGAGACATTGCCCCGACCGCTTTGCAACGTTGAATGACCGTTCAGTTGGCGGGAGTGCGAGGGAGTCGAACCCACCTACCCCGCTCGTCACGAGGCATAACGGATTTGAAGTCCGCAAGAGCCACCGGGCCCCATCCACTCCCGCAACGCGCGGGTAAGCTTGGCAGTGCTAGCTCTCCAGCACGGCGTCAATCTTGCGCTTCAGGGCCGGCTTGGGCTGCGCGCCCACCACCTGGTCCACCGGCTGCCCATCCTTGAAGAAAAGCAGGGCGGGGATGCTGCGGATGCCATAGCGAGCCGCGATGTCCGGGTCGCTGTCCACGTCCAGCTTGGCTACGTTCAGCTTGCCTTCGTACTCCAGCGCCAGGTCATGCACTGCCGGCGCGATCATCTTGCAGGGCCCGCACCATTCCGCCCAGAAGTCCACCATCACGGGGAGTTCCGAGTCCATCACGCTGCTTTGCCAGTTTTCTCCGTTCACGTCCATCGGTTCGGGCATCTCTATTCCTCCACGTTAGCTCTGTGCCATTTGGAAAGCCGGCCACCCAGAGGCAGGGCCGCCGGCAATCTATAATGTCATATTATACCCCGCTCTCAGCCCGGTCAACCAATCGCCTCGCCGCTCATGCCAACCTCAATAGGTGGTAGTATATTCGCCATGATCCAGCCCGCCGCCACCGTCTCCTCGCCCCTCCAACGCGGCGACGTCATCGACCTCGACCTGCTCTCCTGGGGCCGTTTGGGCGAGGCCATGGCGACCCACCACGGCCGCGACGTGTTCGTGTTCGGCGGTATCCCCGGCGAGACCGTATCCGCCGAAGTGGTCGCGGTTCGCCGCAAATACGTCGCCGCCCAGGTGCTCAGCGTGACCCGCCCGTCGCCGCATCGTGTCAGCCCGCCGTGCTCTTACTTCGGCCAATGCACCGGATGCCAGTGGCAGCACGTGTCCTATGCGGCCCAACTCGACGCCAAGGCCGGTATCGTCGTGGACGCGCTGGAACGGATTGGCAATTTCTACAGTCCCCCGGTGCTGGAAACCATCCCGTCCCCCAAGCCTTTCGGCTACCGCAACCACGCCCGTTTCAACATCTGGCGTTCCACCGGCAGCCTCGGATTCACCCATCGGGAGCGGCGCCGGTTTGTCCAAATCGACCGCTGCCTGTTGATGAACGACCGCACCAACGAGTTGTTGGCGCAACTGCAAGACCGCTGTGGCGAGACCTCCGCCCTGTCCATCCGCGCCTCTGATGCCACCGGCGACTACCTCGTTCAGCCCACCCTCAAAAACCCGGACGTGCCGGTGCCCACCGGCCAGAAGCGCTACCGTGAATCCGTCGCTGGCCACGAGTTTTGGGTCGCCTCACCCTCGTTCTTCCAGGTCAACGTCGAACAGGCCGCCAGGTTGGCGGAGCTGGCAATCGACGCGCTCCGTCTGTCCGGCGCCGAAACCGTCGTGGACGCCTACGCCGGCGTGGGCGCGTTCTCGGTCCTGCTCTCCTCCCACGCCGCTCGAGTCATCGGAATCGAGGAGTCCACCGCCGCTATCGCCGACGCCAAGGAAAACTCCGCCGACCTGCCCAACGTGGAATTCATCACCGGCAAGGTCGAGGACATCCTGCCCGGCCTCGATGTCATCCCCGACGCCGTTGTGTTGGATCCCTCGCGCACCGGCTGTCAGCCGTCCGTCCTGGAAACGCTGCTTGAAATCGCGCCTCCCCGCATCGCCTACGTGTCCTGCAACCCGCAGACCCTCGCCCGCGACCTCGCCGTCCTGTGCCAGCGCTACCGTTTTGAAACCGTGCAGCCGGTGGACATGTTCCCCCAAACGCATCACGTGGAGTGCCTGGCGTCCTTGAGCCTCAAACCCGTTGACGCCGAAATCGTGCTGGCATCGGCTTCGCCCCGCCGCCGCGCTCTGCTCTCCGACCTGGGTATCGACTTCCGCGTCGCCCCGTCCAACATCCCCGAAGATCCTGAACCGGACGAAACCCCGGAGCGGATGGTCCGGCGCTTGTCCCGGGAAAAAGCCCTCGCCGTCGCCGAGCAAGAGTCCGCGGATTCGGGCTACTACGTCGCCGCCGACAGCACTGTGGTCCTCGACGGCGAGTCCATCGCCAAGCCCGCCGACGCCGCCGATGCCCGCGCTATGCTCACCCGCCTGCGCGGCACCGCGCACCGGGTCACCACCGGCATCACCGTGTACGATGCTGCCACCCGCCGGTGCGTCACCGAGTCCCACACCGCCGACGTGCTGATGCGCGATTTCAGCGACGCCGAGATGGAACAGTCCATCACCAGCGGCACCCCCATGGACAAGGCCGGCGCCTACGCCATCCAGGATGACGAGTTCCGCCCGGCAACCATGCGGCATGGCTGCTATTCCAACGTCATGGGACTGCCCGCCTGCCGCGTGGTCGAGATCCTGGCCGATATGGGCTGCGAATTGCCCGACCGCGCCCACATGACCGTGCCGCCGGGTTGCACCATCCCCTGCCCGCTGAACTCCACGCCCGTCGATACAAGCGGGAGCGTTGCGCCGTGAACGTTTTCGGTATCGGAACCCTCGAACTGCTGGTGATCCTTCTGGTGGCCTTCGTCGCTCTCGGCCCCGGCAAGACCGTGGAAGTCGCTCGCACCCTCGGGCGCATGGCCCGTGAGGCCCGCCGCACTTTCACCGACATCATGGATGCCGCGTCATTGTCCGATGACGACGTCGGCGCTCGACGGGACCGGCCCAACTCCAATGCGAGTTCGAGCGCGCCGGCCCAGCCTCCTTCCGACCCGCTGCCCATGCCTTCGCATCTCCACGAGCCCGCGGACCAACAGCCCGCCCAACCGGACGATGCCGAGACAGGACCGTCCTCCGCCCAACGATGATTACCGAGATCGTGTCCCGCTGGGAGCAGTTTGGCGACTGGCGACTGGCGGCGGTCGCCGGATTCGTCGCCCTGCTGGTGTTGATCGCGGCGGTGTCCTGGCTCGTTTCCCGACGCCGCTCGCCGGGCGAACCTCAAATCAGCGCTCGCGAACCCCTGCCCTTGCGGGAGCACTTCCGCGAACTGCGCTCTCGCGTCCTGATCTCCATGGTCGCCCTGCTGGTCGGTTCGGCGGTCTGTTTCTATTTCTACGAGCAAATCCTGACTTGGCTCATCACGCCGGCCCGCCAAGTCGCCGGCGACGACGTTTCCATAATCTACACTGAGGTTACCGAACTCCTCAGCACTACCGTCAAGGTGTCCCTGTTGGGCGGGCTGGTGCTGGCGCTGCCGGTCATCCTCTACCACGCCATCCGATTCGTAGCCCCGGGCCTTACCCCCAGGGAGCGGCGCATCCTGTTTTCGTTCCTGCCGGCCGCGCTGTTGGCATTCGCCGCCGGCATGGCTTTCGGCTATTTCGTGATGATCCCGCCCGCGTTGCGGTTCCTGCTCACCTTCGGCGGCGACGTGGCCGAACCGCTCATCCGAATCAGCAACATCGTCAACATCATGATCCGGCTGCTGTTCTGGCTCGGCATCGCCTTTGAGACTCCGCTGGTGATGTACGTCCTGGCCTTTCTGGGGATTGTCAACGCCCGGGGTTTTTCCCGGTTCCGCCGCCTCTGGCTGGTGGTGTCATTCGTCATCGCCGCCGCCATCACGCCCACCATCGACCCGTTGAACCAGGCCATCGTGGCCGGGCCGCTCATCGTGCTCTACGAACTCGGCGTGCTGCTGGCCCGCTTCGCCGGCCGGCGCTCCACCACCGCCTTGAACGCGGAACCAGCCAGCGAGTAGGTTGGCGCAAAAATAACCCCTCTCCCGTTGTAGGAGAGGGTTGGGTGAGGGGAAATCCTGTGAACCCTCAATCAGGAGCGTTGCTCTCCCGAACCACCGTCGTTCGCAGTCGTGTCGCGGTCTGGCTTATCATCCTCACCGGTTACCGACGTCTTGAACGATCTGATGCCCTTGCCCAGCGCGGAACCCACGCCCGGCAACCGCGAAGCGCCGAATATCAGCAGCACTACCACCAGGATCAAAAGCAGCTCGGTCATCCCGAGAGGGCCTATGCGCATCGTTGCACGTTCTCCAATTCAAGTGAGCACATTTTACCAGACGCGGCGAATTTCCACCAAGACGGCCGGATGCTCCGGTGTTGCACTTAACATCTGGGTAAACTCCCTGTAACGGAACGCTCCCGGCCTCCGGTCAACTTGCCGCTCCCCAGCCCTGCCGCTATAATGCGCCAATAAGCGCAGCCCCAATCTTGCCATCGGCTTTGGCAGTTGGCGGGTTGCGCCAAACTAGTGGGCTGGTCAGTTTGATGGCAACCGATGCAGGGTATGATGTAGCAGTAATCGGCGGCGGGCCGGGTGGCTATGTGGCTGCCATCCGAGCCGGTCAGTTGGGCCTCAAAGCCTGCGTCATCGAACGGGAAGCCCTCGGCGGCGTTTGCCTCAACTGGGGCTGCATACCCTCCAAGGCTCTGCTGAAAAACGCCGAAATCGTGTCCTACGTCCGGCGCGCCGACCAGTTCGGCCTCGCGTTCGACAACTTCCGCGCCGACTATTCGGTAGCAATGAAGCGTAGCCGTCAGGTCGTGGACCGCATGACCCGCGGCGTCGCGTTCCTGCTCCGCAAAAACGGCGTTGACCACGTCGAGGGCAACGCGCGCATCGTCTCCGCCCGCGCCATCGACGTTACTGGACCCGACGGGCAGGTTTCCCGCGTCAACACCCGCAACATCGTCGTCGCCACCGGCGCCCGCCCGCGCAGCATTCCGCCGCTCCCGGTGGACGGTCAGCGCATCATCACCAGCCGCGAGAGCATCGTAGCCGACGACGTGCCCGGTTCCATCGCCATCATCGGCGGCGGCGCAATCGGCGTCGAGTTCGCCTACATCTATCGCATGTACGGAGCGGACGTTACGGTGGTCGAACTGCTGCCCCGTATTGTCCCCAACGAGGACGAGGAGATCAGCCAGCAGTTGGAGCGCGCTTTCAATCGCCACGGCATCAAGATGCAGACCGGCGCCGGCGTCACCAACGCCCAGGCCGACGCCAGCGGCGTAACACTGACCATCGACAAGGACGGGGTATCGGAAACCGCGCGGTTCGACAAGGTGCTCGTCGCCATCGGTGTGCTGCCCAACACCGAGGACCTCGGGCTTGAGGGTGTCGGCGTCGCCACCGAGCGCGGCTACATCAACATCGACGACCGGATGGCCACCAACGTGCCCGGCATCTACGCCGTCGGCGACGTTACCGGCAAGCTGGCCCTGGCTCACGTCGCGTCCGCCCAGGGCGTCATCGCCGTCGAAGATATAGCCGGCGAGGAGACTCAGCCGCTGGACTACACCTACCTGCCCAAGGCCACCTACTGCCATCCGCAGGTCGCCTCCTTCGGCCTTACCGAAGCCCAGGCCATCGAGCAGGGCTACGACGTTAAGGTTGGCCGATTCAACGTCCAGGCCAGCGGCAAAGCCGCCGCCATGGGCGAAAACGACGGCCTGGTCAAGCTGGTCATCGACGCCAGCTATGGCGAACTGCTGGGCGGCCACATGTGCGGCCCGGAAGTCACCGAACTGCTCGCCGAACTCCAGATGACCCACCTGCTGGAGGGCACTACTACCGAACTGGGCTGGGCCGTCCACGCTCATCCCAGCGTCGCCGAAATGGTCCACGAAGCCGCCCTCGATGCCGAAGGCCGCGCTCTGCACATGTAACGAGGAAGGGATATGCTCAAAGCAGCGGATGTTCCCGATCTGACCAAGGACGACCTGCTGGGCTTCTACCGGCAGATGAAGCTCATCCGTGAGTTTGAGCGAGAGTCCGAGCGGCAGTACACGCGAGGCAACATCAAGGGCTTTCTCCACGTCTATAACGGCGAGGAGGCCATCGCCGTCGGCGCGATCAACACCCTGCGTGAGGACGACTACATCGTCACCCACTACCGCGACCACGGCCAGGCCCTGGCGCGCGGTATGGGCAGCAAGGAAGTCATGGCCGAACTCATGGGCAAGGCCAGCGGCTGCAGCAAGGGCAAGGGCGGCTCCATGCACCTGTTCAGCTCCGATCTGAACTTCATGGGCGGTTACGCCATCGTCGGCGGCCAGTTGTGCATCGCCGCCGGCATCGCCCTCGCCGTCCAGTATCGCGGCGACGATCAGGTGGTGCTCTGCTTCTTCGGCGACGGCGCGGTCAATGAGGGCGAATTCCACGAGGCCATGAACCTGGCCGCCATCTGGAACCTCCCGGTCATCTTCTTCTGCGAGCACAACCTCTACGGCATGGGCGCCTCGTCCAAGGAAACCCTGGTGATGTGGGACTCCCTGCACGAGATGGCCGCCGCTTACGGAATGGATCGCTATGAAGTTGACGGCAACGATATCCTCGAAGTCCGCGACCTGATGCAGAAAATCAACGCCGACGTGCGCGCCGGCAAAGGCCCCGCCTTCGTCGTCGCCCGCACTTACCGCCTGCGCGGCCACTCCGTCGCCGACCCGGCGGACTATCGCCCCGACGACGAGGTGCAGTACTGGGAGGGGCAGGACCCGATTCCGCGCTTCCGTGACTGGCTGACCGTGGAAGGCATCGCCACCGTGGAGGACTTCGACGAAATCGACGCCAGCGTTGATGAGGAAGTCGTCATCGCCGCCGAATTCGGAGAGACCTCGCCCTGGCCCGAACCCGCCGATCTTTACGACGGCGTTTACACCGACCGACCGACCGAGGGAATTCCCACTTAGCGATCCCGCCCACCACAAGAGGAATTACTATGTCGGTCATTACCTACCGCGAAGCCGTATCCTCCGTACTCCGCGAGGCCCTCGATGAAGATGAGCGCGTCTTCCTCATGGGCGAGGACATCGGCCCCTACGGCGGCGCGTTCGCCGTAACCCAGGGATTCACCGAAAAGTACGGCAAGAAACGCATCAAGGACTCCCCGCTGGCCGAATCGGTTATCGTGGGCGCCGGCGTCGGCGCGGCCATGGCCGGCCTCCGCCCGGTCGTCGAGCTGATGACCATCAATTTCAGCCTCCTGGCCATGGACCAGATCGTCAACCACGCCGCGAAAATCCGCTACATGTCCGGCGGCCAGTTCTCCATCCCCCTCATCATTCGCACCGTCACCGGCGCGGGCGCGTCCGTCGGCGCGACCCACTCCCAGTCCTTTGAGGGCATGTACGCCTCCATCCCCGGCCTGACCGTCGTCACTCCCGCCACTCCCAGCGACGTGATCGGCCTGTTCCGTTCCTGCCGCGAACTCAACGACCCGGTGTTGTTCGTCGAACACATCCTGCTCTACGGCACCCGCGGCGAAGCCCCCAGTGTCGGCGACTACCGCGTCCCCATCGGCAAGGCTGATGTCCGGCGCACCGGCAAGGACATCACCCTCTGCGGCTATTCCCGCATGGCCAACGTCGCCGAGCAGGCCGCCGGCATCCTGGCCCAGGAGGGTATCGAAGCCGACGTTATCGACTTGCGCACGTTGCGGCCCCTCGATTCCGAAACCCTAGTCAACTCGGTCAAAAAGACCCACCGGGCCCTCATGGTCGAG
>JAJDWF010000121.1 GCA_022825745.1 Dehalococcoidia bacterium
GCAACCACGAGGGTTGCCCCAATGACGCCGGGGGTTGCTGGAATCCTAGAGGGACCAGGTGTCGGGGAGTTCGGGGGTGGGGAGGGGGCGGATCATTACTTCGACCATGGCGGACTGGCCTTCTTCGGTGGCGCGGATGGCGCGGCGGAAGGCGTTCTGGAGGTCGTCGGGATTCTCGACGCGCTCGGAGTAGCAGCCGAGGCCGTCGGCGACGACGCTGAAGTTGCCGCCCAAGACGGCCACCTCGGGCGGAGTGCCGTTGGGGTCTTCCATACCCATCATGCCGCCGCCGGTGCCGCCGTTGTTGATGACCACGGTGAGGATGGGCAGGCCCATGCGGGAGGCGGTCTCCAGGTCCATGCCGGTCATGCCGAAAGAGGCGTCGCCGAGGACGTGGCAGACGAGATGGTCGGGGCGGCCGAGCTTGGTGCCGATGGCGGCGCCGACGGACCAACCCATGGCGGCCATGCCACCCATGGCGACGAAGTTGCGCGGCTGGGTGGTCATCCAGAAGGGGACGACGTAGCCGCGGCTGCCGCCGGCGTCGTGGAGGGCGATGGTGCGGTCGGGGTCGATGACCTGCTGGAGTTCGTGGACGACGCGGTAGCCGTTGGTGGGAGTCTCGGTGTCGGTGAACCGGGGCATCCACTCGGCCTCGGATTTTTCGTGGCAGGCGCGGATCTCATCGACGACTTCCTGCTTGATGCCTCCGCCGTTGGGACCGATGCGCTGTCGGACGGCGTTGATGATGGCGCGGAGGGCCAGCTTGGCGTCGGCGAGCATGGGGAGATCGACCTGGTAGGTCTTGTTGAGGTCGGCCTGGTCGGCGTTGACGTGGATGATGCTGACGCCCTCGGGAATGGGGCGGCCGTCGGTGCCGTTGGGCTGGCGGAAGGAGTTGCCGACGGCGAGGACGACGTCGGCCTTGCGGTTGATCTGGATGGCCGCGCCGGAGGCGTAGCGGCTGCGGGGATAGACGCCGCCGCCGAGGGAGAGGGGGTGGTTTTCGGGGATGATGCCCTTGGCCATGATGGTGGTGGCGACGGGCATGGAGAGCATTTCGGCAAGCTCCATGACCTCCTGGGCGGCGTTGGCGGACATTGCGCCGCCACCGGCGTTGAGGATGGGGAAACTGGCATTGACCAGCATGTCGGCGGCGCGCTGGACCTCGTCCTCGGCGGGGCCGGACTTGCCGGGGGTGCCGACCGGGGTGTAGGCCAGGACGGCATCATCGGCCTCGGCGGTCATGACGTCCTGGGGCATTTCGAGGACGACCGGGCCGGGCGAGCCGGAACGCAGGGCGGTGAAGGCGCGGCGCATGACCTGGGGGATGTCCTGGACGCGGGTGAAGGTGCCGCGCCACTTGCAGAGGCCATCGAAGATGCTGGCGGAGACTTCCTGCTGCCACTCCTGGCCGAGGTTGCGCAGGGGGTGCTGGCCCATGAGGAGCAGCACGGGGACGTTGTCGGCGTAGCAGCCGGCGATGCCGGTGAGGCAGTTGGTTGCGCCGGGGCCGGTTCCGGTCATGGCGACGCCGACTTCGCCGGTGGCGCGGGCGTAGCCGTCGGCGATTTCGACGCCGAGGCGTTCGTGTCGGGCGGCGAAGGGCCGGATGCTGGAGGCGCGCAGGGGACCCCAGAGGGGGTTGAGGCCGCCGCCGGCGAATCCGGATATGTAGCGTATTCCTTCCTGTTCGAGGGCTTTGACGACGGCTTCGGCTCCACGCATGGCTGCACCTCGCTTTGTGCTGAGCAGGGCCCGCATGAGGCGAGGCGACGGGATTGCCGCGTCGCTACGCTCCTGGCAGTGACGGGAGCGGGCGGGCTGATTGGTTTGCCGGGATGATAGGGCAGCGTGGGGGATGGGGTCAACCGGGGTTCGGTTTTTTGCATGGATGAGCGCGGTTGAGATTGGATGGCGGCGATTTGCTGGTGCCTGTGGGAGTGCATTTGCTGTTTATTGCGTCAGATCAATCTGGTAAAGGACGTCTGGGTTACTCCCGTTACTGATGGCGTAAACCGCGGTAGTCGCCGTCGCGGGTATGCTCCACACGTCGCAGGCCGATTCGGTTTGGCCGTTCCGGATAGGAGCATCGCCCCATCCCAGTACCGGTATGAATCCGATTCCCCGGTCGGTTGAGAGGTTATTGTGCGTGCCGGCTTGGAAGTACAGGTTCCCGCCAGTCCGATTAGTCCAGGTGCTGCAGAGATCCAACAACTTGCGCCCCTCTGGTGGTGTGTAAGTCCTACCGCCCTGAATTGGTACGCTAGCTGGAGTGGTAGCGCTATACAGGGTGAAGCTCCCATCTACCCAAGTTTGAGTATCGCCCACGTTCAAATACCCTCCGGCTGGCAAGGGCAGGCCGGTGATCGGACAGAAGCCATCGCCGTGTTGGCCGGCTGTGGTGACCGGAGGTGCGCTTGCCCACGATATATTCCCTTCGTATCTGGCCATTCTAGAGCCGACAAGAACAAGGTAACTCGTGCCTGGGCGCAGGTCTTTGATGGTGTGCGTGGTGCGGGTTGCCGGGATGGTGGAAAATTGAATCGCGTCGTCAAGAGATTGTCCTGCGTTGAGGATTTGGACAGCTTCTTCCAGGTTAACCCAAGCGATTGCGTAGAACTGCGCGCCGGAGCTAGCATTCCAAGAGACGCTGATTTCGCCGGCGTTGGCGGTCGCTGCCGCCGACACGTTGGTAGGTTTCGGTAGTGGGGTGTTGGGAGTTGCGGCGATGCCCGCGAGTAGCATGATGGCGATGAGCGCCAGCAAAGAGGTGATATTGAGGGTCTTGTACATTATTGGATTCTCCTAGTATGTTGAAGTGAGCCAATCAGGCACCGGTATTATAGTGCAGCCTGTCCAGTGTGTGAATTGCAAACTTCCAGCCGGAACGGGGACGCGGCAGTGGTCCGTTTCCGGCCTTCGCGGGAATGACGGTAGCGGGTTCTTATGGGGATTATGTGAACTTCACGGCCAGGCAAGGGGGACGAGATTGGCTATAGATAATGGAGTTGGCAGCGGCCTGGTCGCGATTGATGCGTTGGCAGTCGGGACAGTCCAGGGGATGGTCGGCGTATTGGGAATCCAGCGGCTGTCCGGTGATGCTGCGCAGTTGGCCGAGAGTAGTCATTACCGGAGTGGGCGGTTCGGGCTGGGCCTGGATTTGGGCGAGGACGCGCCGTAGGGAAGGCGGGTTCGGATTGGCGTCGATGGCGCGATTGAGGTCGTCGATGAGGTGGCGCACGCGACGGCGGAGCCGGGCCAGGGCGAGCAAGGCGGAGCGCCGGTCGATGGAATCGAGGAGATCAGGCGTGACGGAGTACACCTGGGCGAAGGTTTGGAGATGGCCCGGCGGGAGATCTTGCTCGTCGGCGATGCAGCGGAGAGCATCGGTGAGCCGGCGCTTGGTACGGGCGCGGAAACGCCAGTGCACAGCGGCGGCGGTCACGGAATGGCTGGCGGAGCGGCGTAGCGCCACGGCGGCGGAGCCGGTTTTGCCGGAGGCCAGGTTGACGTGAGCGCGGTTGTGGAAGTAGCGGCTGCGTTGTTGGTGATGGGATACGGTGCCGATGGCGATTTCTCCTGAGGTTGCGAGGTTAGGTTGGTTAATTGTTGAGAGGCAGGACTTCGCTTCGTTGTCAGCATACGGCCGGGTTGGGTACGCAACTATTTGACCTACTTTTTCGTGTACTCGGTGCGCCGTGAGACGCACTTGCGCGCGGGCTCGGACAGACCCGGTGGACACCAGAGGGCTGCGCCGGTGGGGCGTTAGGTCGTTAAGCGGCGTTAGCCCGCATGGGCCGGTTGCGATTTTGGTACTGACGGGGTTGGCCGTCGAAGGGAAATCCTGCCTCTCCTGGTATTGGGATGGAACGTACGTTTTGCCTAGACGTGATTAGGATATACGTTCGGTTGGGTGGTGTCAAGCGGGGATCGTCGGAATCGGGATTCGCGGGATTGGGGGATTTTCTGGATTCCCGCCTGCGCGGGAATGACGGGGGTGGAACGGGAGTGGCGATGTGATTTGCCAGTTGTCAAAACTCTCTAGTCGGCGACGCGGTAGGCGACGCATTCGACTATTTCGATGAGCAACGGCTTTTGAGCGAGACCGGTGGTGCCGATGACGGCGCGGCAGGGCGGGTTGGGAATGAACTCCCGGTACACCGTGTTGAATTCGTCCCACCGGTCCATGTTGGTCAGGAACACAACCATCTTGACCACCCGTCCGAAGTTGGTGCGGGCCGCGGTCAGGATGGTCTCGACGTGCCGGAAACAGGCGCGGTATTGTTCCTGGTAGGTCTCGCCGACGGGGACGCCGTCGAAGTTGGAAGAAGTGGTGCCGCGACAATGTACCGTGACCGCTCGCACCTTGAGCATCCGGGTCAGGTCTTCCTCGAAGTAGTCGCTGTACAGCCCGGTGCGATAAGAGACGGAAGCGGTGGCGTCGTGGCGCCCTTCGGCGATAATCAGGTCCAGCAGCCGGTCGCGCTCGTCGAAGGGTAGGGCTTGGGCCTCCTCAATGGGCATGGCGTCGAGCTCGGCCAGAGTGAGAGCAGCACGTCCGGTTCGGGTCATGGTTGAGCGTCCTTGTGTTGGGAGTACAGCCGCCAAGCTTACCCAGCCTCGCGGGGGCAGCCCATATTAGCCCTCAGCAGCACAAGGCTGCAAGCGAAGCGAAGCGGATAGTGTGGCGAACGGCGCGGGAGAACGGCACTGTCGTTAGTGAAATTCCGGGGATTTGACTGTGCTATGATACGAATGAGCGACCTACCCAGGGCAATCTACGGGGCTATCAATGGATGGCCGTTGTGGATAACGCTGGCGATGCTGGCGTTCCTGATACTCAACGAGGCGATAGCCGGCTGGCACCGCGGGCATACGATAGTAGAATCGCTGACCCGGATACCCTATTACCGGATGCTGTATCTCATCTTGGTATGCGGCATAATCGCGCAAGCTGCGATTGGGGCCGTGCCATTTAGAAGAATATCTTCATAGAAATTTTGAACTCGGACGGCCCAGCCTAGCCGGTCCAACCGTTGCCGGTTTTCCGGTTGCTACGACAGTTTTGAGGAGGACGTTATGCCGCAGGCGCATGAGTTGATTGTGCAGTTTTTGGAGGAGGCGGGGATTGACGCCGTGTTCGGAATTCCGGGCGGCGGGACGGGGCAGATTTTCACGAATTTGGTGGGGAAGGAACCCACGATCAACACGTACCTGGCGCGGCACGAGCAGACGGCGGCGATCATGGCCGACGCTTACGCGCGGGCGACGGGCAAGCCGGCGGTGATCATGGGGCAAGGGCTGTTCATGGGGTCCAACGCGTCGTTCGGGATCATGGAGGCGATGCTGAGCAGCAGCCCGATGGTGGTGCTGACGGACACGTCGGACGGCGGCGTGGGCCAGCATCCGGCGAACCAGTCGGGCGCGGGCGAATACGGGAGCATCGACCTGCACAACATCTTCCGGTCGATGACGAAGTACACGACGCTGGCGACGTCGCCCAAGGAGGCGGCGCTGGGGGCGCAACTGGCGATCAAGCACGCCACCAGCGGACGGCCGGGGCCGACGTGCCTGCTGATGCGGTCGGCGTCGATTGGGGGCGAGGTTGACCTGGAGACGCCGCCGTTCATCCACGACACGGCGGGGTATTTGAACACGGCCAAGCCGCAGGCGGCGCCGGCGGACATCGAGCGGGCGGTGGAGATACTGTCGCAGTCGCGGCGTCCGGTGATCGTGGCGGGCAACGGGGTACACATGGCGCGGGCGCACGGGCTGTTGCAGCAGTTAGCCGAGCAGTGGAACGCGCCGGTGGCGACGAGCTACAAGGGTAAGTCGGCCATCGCCGAGACGCACCCGCTGTCCGTCGGGATGGTGGGCATCTACGGACAGGCGGCGGCGAACCAGGCAGTGGGCGACGCGGACACGGTGATCGTGGTGGGAGCCAAGCTGAGCCCACAGGACACGGTGCGGGAGCGGCCGACGGTGTTCAACCCCAAGGGCCAGCGGATCATCCAGATTGACATCGACGACCGGAACGCCGGCTGGACGTTCCCGGTGGAGCTGGGTCTGATCGGCGACGCGGGGAGCATCCTGGGTCAGCTGGTGGAGGCATCGACGGAGGCGTCGGCGGGCACGTCGGGTCAGCGGAGCGAGTGGGCAGGGGCGCTGTCGGGTCGGAAAGCGGAGGCCGGGTTCTACGAGGACGCGGGGCTGCACACCGATTCGTCGCCGGTGCTGCCGCAGCGGGTGGTGCGGGTGCTGCAGGAGACGATGCCAGCGGACACGGTGTACGCGCTGGACGCGGGGAACAACCGGACGTGGATGGCGCACCTGTTCCAGTCGCAGCAGGCGCACACGTTCTTCTGCCCCGGCGGTACGGCCGGCATGGGCTGGGGACTGCCGGCGTCGGTGGGGTTGCAGGTGGCATATCCCGGGCGGCCGGTGGTGTGCGTTACGGGGGACGGCGGGTACATGATGACGGTGAACGCGCTGTCCACGGCGATGCAGTACGACCTGCCGATCATCTGCGTGGTGTTCAACGACGGCGCGCTGGGGATGGTGCGGCACCATCAGGCTCCGGGGCAGTACATCGCATCGGAGTTCGCGGAGACGGACAACTCCGCCGTGGCGCGTGGGTTCGGGTGCTTCGGCGTGCAGGTGGCGGACTCGCGGGACCTGGCCGGGGCGTTGCAGGATGCGCGGGCGTCGGGTCTGCCGGCGGTGGTGGACGTGCTGATCGACCGGGGGCCGAGTCCGGACGACTGGCGGGCGGACTTGCGGACGGCGGGGGAGACGTGATGGGGTAGAATGGCGGTAGCTCAACCCTACAAGTCAGGAGGACCACCAGATGCTTATTTCCAAACACCCGGTGCGTCCGGCACGGGAGATTGTCGGGCAGGAATTGGAGGATTTGATTGAAAGCCTGGGCGGCCATGAAGCGGTTAGGGACAGTTCTCTTCGGTATGGAGAACGCTGTGACCGGTTCTATAGCCGCTGGGCTGAATTCGCGTCAAAGTACCCCGACCATTTCGTCGCTCTGGCCGGTGACGATACCGTGCTGGCGTCTGAAACGTTGGAGGGGATTTTTGACGAGATTGACGGGCGCGGCTTGCGTCGAGGCGATTGCGTGGTGAAGTACATTAAGGATGAGTCGGAAGTGTGGCTGCTGTGATTGCCGGTAGTTTCAATCCGGCGAGACAGCCTATCGTCGGGTCGCGGCTGGTGGTACCTCGTCTCGGGGTTGACGATTGGGTTGATTTCCTCGTAGATACGGGAGCGGACAGCACTTGTTTGCATCCTGCTGATGGACAGTACATCCAATTTCCTTATGATGAACTGAACGTTTCGTTGGATTCTGAGGGAGTGGGCGGGAGCTATCCTTATTACCGGGAATACGCTTTCGTAGTGTTCTACGATAGCGACAACAATCAAGCTCGTGCCTTTGACATCATCCTGGCGGTAGCCCGACCAGAACAACCTACACCGTCGAACCCGCGTCCGGTGGTCAATCGACTGCCGTCCCTGCTGGGGCGAGACGTGTTGAACCGATTACGGATGGATTATGATTTTCCTGGTGGAAGGCTGGAGTTTTTTGCTAGGTGAACGACAGGCAGGAAATTAAGTACAACGATTTGGAGATGAGTCATGGCGTTCTGGAGTGATGCACAGTTGGCTTCGATTGACCGGATGCTGAATCCGCGGTCGATTGCGGTGGTGGGAGCGACGCCGCGGATGCAGTACGGCGGGCGGTTCCTGGCGGCGGCGATGGGGTCGATGGAGCGCGGGGTCAACGTGTATCCGGTGAATCCGCGGTACGAAGAGGTGCAGGGGTTGCAGGCGTACCCGTCGGTGTCGGCGCTGCCGGAGGCGCCGGACGTGGTGGGCGTGGTGGTGCCGTACCACGCGGTGCTGGACACGCTGCGGGAGAGCCACGAGAAGGGCGCGAAGTCGGCGATTGTGATTTCCGCCGGGTTCGCCGAGCGCGGCGTGGATGACCGGCGGGACTTGCAGGGCGAGATGGGGCAATTCGCGCGGGAGTCGGGAATGCGGGTGAGCGGGCCGAACTGCCTGGGGCTGGCGAACCTGAAGGACGACATCTGGGCGAGTGCGTCGTCGCGGGGCGCTGCTGGATTGAGCGGGCCGGTGGGCTTGGTGTGCCAGAGCGGGGCGTCGGCGTTCGGGCCGTTTTTGAATCGTGCTGTGGACGAGGGCATCGGGTTCACGTACATCGTTTCGACCGGAAACGAGGCGGACCTGGACTTCTGCGACTTTGCGCGGTACCTGCTGGACGACGACGATACCAAGGTGATCGCCGGGTTCGTGGAGGGGTTCAAGGACGGGCGCAAGTTTGTGGAGGTGGCGCGGCTGGCGGCGGAACGGGGCAAGCCCATCGTGCTGATCAAGATTGGTCGGTCCGAACTGGGGACGCGGGCGGCCGGGTCGCACACGGCGGCGCTGACGGGCGCGGATGACCGGTATGACGCGGTGTTCGAGCAGTATGGAGTGATACGAGTGCAGGACTACGACGACCTCTTGCAGGTGTCGAACCTGATGGCGCGGTGCCAGCGGCCGCCGAGTCGCGGGGTGGCGGTGGTATCGCACTCGGGCGGGATCAGCAGCCTGACGGCGGACATGTTCGGGCAGGCGGGGCTGGATCTACCGCCGCTGTCGGACCAGGCACGGGACGGGATCAACGGCATCCTCAAGGGGTTCGGGTGGGCGGCCAACCCGTCGGACGTTACCGGGTTTGCCAACAGCGACGACTTTCCGGCGATTATGTCATTCATGGCCGAGGACGAGAACGTGGGCGCGCTGGTGGTGGCGTCGGCGGGCGCGGACCCTCAGGCGACGCAGGTGATCGCGCAGCGGGACGGCAGCGACAAGCCGGTGGCGTTCCTGTGGACTGGAACGCGGGGCGCGCAGTCGGGTCTGCCGTTGCTGCGGCAGGCGGGGATACCGGTGTTCTACGTGCCGGACAAGCTGGCGGCGGGTATTCGCTACCTGAACGACTACCACGACTGGCGGGAACAGCGGCTGGCGCGCGGGTTCGCGGACACCGGCGAGTTGACTGCCGAGCAGAGTGCGGCGGCAGGGTCGCTATCCGGTAGCGGTGCGCTTACCGAATTTGACAGCAAGGCGCTGGTGGCGGTGTTCGGGGTGCAGACGACGCGGGATGAGGTGGCGGCGGACGCGGACGCAGCGGTGGCCGCGGCCGAGCGCATCGGTTATCCGGTGGCGGTGAAGGTGAACTCGGCGGACATCCTGCACAAGACGGAGGCCGGCGGCATACGGCTGGGTCTGGCGGACGGTGACGCGGTGCGAGCGGCGTTTGCCGAGGTTACCGCCAATGCAGGCGCATACGACGCTGGCGCGCGGATTGACGGCGTGGTGGTACAGGAGATGGTGTCCGGCGGCGTGGAGACGATTGTGGGCGTGTCGTATGACGAGCAGTTGGGGCCGTTCCTGCTGTTCGGGACGGGCGGCGTGATGGTGGAGGTGTACAACGACGTGGCGCTGCGCGCGTGCCCGATCACGCGGGAGGATGCGCTGGAGATGATCGACGAGGTGAAGGGGGCGCGGCTGCTGCGGGGGTTCCGAGGCGCGCCGGCTGCCGACGTGGACGCGCTGGCGGATACGCTGGTGCGGGTGTCGCAGATGGCGGCGCGGTTGGAGGGATCGCTGGGCGAGCTGGACATCAACCCGCTGATGGTTTTGCCGGCCGGACAGGGGGTGAAGGCGGCGGATGCGCTGGTGGTGGGGAACGGGTAGGCTGAGCACGAAAGATACCCTTGTAAGGGTATCCTACGCGCACGTATCGGCAGTTTGGGCAGGTTTGAAACCTGCCCTTACGATTGGAATTAACCATACGTTCTTGCGGAGTATCAACGAATGTTGATGGGGTGGGAACTGGCGCTTGGCTTGGCGGCGATGTTTTTCGGCGCGGTGGTGCTGGGGACGATCAGCTTCGGGTTGGGGACGGTGGCGATGCCGTTCCTGCTGCTGGTCCTGATGCCACGGGATGCGGTGGTGATAGTTACCGCCATGATCATACTGACCACGGGTTTGACGGTGGCGCAGACGTGGCGGCACTTGCGGCTGGGCGAGACGTGGCTGTTTGTATTGGCAGGGTTGCCGCCGGTGCCAATCGCGGTGCTGGCGTTGCACGAATTCAACCCTACGGCGCTGCGGGTGGTTATCGCGGTGGTTGTGCTGGCGGCGGGAGTGATGAGCCTTTTCAGCATCCGGTTGCCGGGAGCGCGCAGGCGGTGGATGGCCCCGTTGGTTGGGGGCAGCACTACGTTTATGGTAACCACGTTTGCGGTCGGCGCGCCGTTGGCGGCGCTTTATGCGATCGAGCAGGACTGGTCGCGGGATACGATACGGGCCACGCTGGCGCTGTATTTCCTGCTGGCGGCGATTTTAGGGATGATCCTGTTTGCGGTGTCGGGGCTGGTCAACGCCGGCGTGGTCCAGAACATCGGCTTGCTTGCCATCGCCGTGTTGGCAGGGTCGGGAGTGGCGGCGGTGATTGCCAGCAGGATCAGCCTGCGGATTTTTCGCTATGTAGTGGTAGCGGTTACGGTGGGCGGGAGCGTGTCGCTGTTGGTGCGGGAGGCGCTGCTGGTGGTTTAGGGGCACCCTGCGACAGGCTGAGGATGAGCGAGTTTGTCGGCGCGGGATTGCCGCGTCGCTGCGCTCCTCGCAATGACAGGAAGGGTTCTAGCGTTCCTGGAGGGTTTCGCCGGAGAGTTGGTTGATGCGGTAGAGGCGGACGAGGACGGCGGCGCCGATGCGGTCAGGGTCGCGGTCGAGTTCGCCCTGGACGGTGCGGGACATGACGTTGTCGCGGATTGCGCCCTCGCGGTACATGGTGGCGGTGCCGTAGAAGCGGAGGTTGACGCGCTCGGTGGGATGGCGGTAGAAGAGGACGATTTTGGAGCCGTTTTCGATGTTGGCGGCGGAGTTTCGCCAGCCGCGCTCCCAGAAGGCAAGGGTCTCGCGGTCGAAGACCAGGACGCTGCCGCGCATGCTGATTTGAGGCTCGCCGTCTGGGGAGACGGTGGCGATGAACATGGGGCAGCGGTCGGCCAAGGCGTTGTCGATGCGGCGGCGCAGGTCGTCGTCGATGTAAATCATGGTGCGGTTTCCTGCCAGATGCGGGCTTTTTCGTGGGCGGTTTGTTTTTCGGCGTCGCGGGCGGCGCAGGCGGCGCTCATGGCGAGGACGTCCTTGGCCCATTCGTCCACCGGGACGTCGATCATGCGGCCGGCGAAGGGCGCGGCAGCGGTGCCAGCGGCGAGCGCCTGGGCGAACACCTCGCGGACCTGGGTATAGTAATCCACTAGGGACTCGGTGGGCGTGTAGGCATCGTTGACGGGATTGACCCAATTGAGATGGGGGCACACCAAACCTTTGAAGCCCAAGTTACGGGCATCGGTGGCGATTTGGACCAGGTCGTCGTGGGAGAGGTTTTCCGTGCTCAGACCCATAGGGTCGGCGACGGCGATGGGCTGCACGCCGGCGGCGGTGGCTTCGATGCAGAGGCGGCCGCGAGCGTACACGAATGGGTCGGGGTCAGCACCCTGCACGATGCCCAGGGACGCGGCGAGTTCGGCCTCGTCGATGCAGACCTGGCGGATGCGTGGGGATGCGGTGATGATTTCGCGGATGTGCCAGACGCCGGCGGCAGTCTCGATGGAGGGGATGATTTCGGTACTGCCAAGCTCGACGCCGTGGTGACGCTCCAGCTCAGTGAGGATTGCGTCGGCTTCGGCGACGTGTTGCCTGGATTCCGCGCCGGGCAGGACGATACCGCGGAGATCGCGGCACATGGCGGCGGCTACGTCAGCGTACACGTAAGCCGCGTTAACGCGGACGAAGACCTCCGCGCCGGCTTTGCCGACCTGGGCTACCGCCGATTGCAGGGTCTCGCGGGCGGTTTCCAACGCCGCGTCAGGGATGCCGTCCTGCAGGTCGATGGTGATGGCATCGGCGTTGCGGTTCCAGGCCCAGCGGATCATGCGGTGCTGGGATGCGGGAACCATTAGGTTGGAGCGACGTACCAGGATGGTCATTCGGCATGCTCCTCGGCGGCGCGGACGCGGGAGATGGCTTCGCTTTTTTCGCGGTCGCGTTCCTCGCATAGCGCGCGCCATTGCAGCAGTTCCTGGGCGCGGGCGGCCTCGTAGCGGTCGATGATGCGGGGTTGGCCGGTGGCGTCCTCGGTCTGGATCCAGGTGTCGCCGGAGCGCGACAACAGGCGGTACTGCTCCAGGACCCAATGGGCGTCGGCAACCTCGTCGTCGGTGGGGGTGAAGCCGCGGTTCTGGGGTTCGACGACGTTGGGGTGCAGGCCGCCACCGATGCGGAACCCGCACCTACGGGCGGCGTCGGCCTCGGCGAAAGCGCGGTCGGGGTCGCTGACGCTGCCGGTCAGGTTAGGCGTGAACGGCGCGGCGTGAGGCTCCACTCCCAGGGCGCGGGCGGTGAGTTCGACTTCGCCCTTGCCATAGACGAACTGGTCGAAACCGACGAACATCTCGACGCCGAGGTCGCGGGACATATCGTAGCCGGATGCGCCGCCGAAATCGCGGATTCGCGGGCTGGCGGAGACGATTTCGTAAGCGTTGGCGACGCCGACGGCGGTTTCGATGTTGGCGCCAATCTCGATGGCGCCGGGGCGGATGCCGCGCTCGGCTTCGAGGCGGGTGATGATCTCGTCCATGCGGCGGATTTCGTGGGCGTACTCCGCCTTGGGGTAGTTGACCATCATGAGGCCGGGCCAGACGGCGGCGTTGAGGTCGGCCTCCATGAGGTCGTGGTTGATGCGGCACACAGCGTCCGCGCCGCCCTTGTTGACAACGGGGATGCTCTGCCTGACCAGGTTACGGGCGACGTCCTTGAGGTTGGGAGGAACGGAGTCCTCCAGGTCCATGTTGATGAAATCGCAGCCGCGATGCCAAGCATTGTTGATAAAACGCTCGGTGACAATGGGCATGGTCAGGCCGGAGCGCTTGAGACGGCGGGGGTGATCAGCCATCTTGCGACCTCCTAAGGCACGGGGACGGGGCGGCCTTCCACCGCCGCAGTCTTGAACATTTCGCGGGTGGCGATGGCATCAGACAGGGCCAGCACGTTGGCGTACTGCCGGGCGATGTCGGCGGTGAGGATGCGGCCGTCATGGGATACGGCAGCGATGGTGCCGGACTCGGTGGCGTCCGAATAAGCCTGCCGGACGGCGCGGGCGGCGGCGACCTCGACACCGGTGGGGGTGAAGCCCTCATTGAGAGGGGCAACCTGGTTGTCCAGGACGCAGAAGGAACCCTTGAAACCGATGGCGCGCCCGCGTCGAGCGGCGGCCAGGGTGTTGGCGGGCGTGGCGAGCAGGCCACGGTCGGGATGTCGCCACGATGCGCCGAGGGGAGTTTTGCCGGCGGCAGCGGCGATGGTGACCAGGCGCTGCATGAGGTATTGCATCAGGTGGATTTCGCCGGAGGGTTCGGGCCGCAGGTCCATGATGAGGTCTGCGCGGCCCAGGGTGAGGCCCCAGTTGCGGGGGCTGGCGGTGGCGATTTCGTAACCGTTGTGGTTGCCGGGAGCGGTTTCCAGACCGGCCACCATTTCGACGCTGCCGGGGAGCAGTCCGCGTTCGCTTTCCAGCGAAGAGATGGTGGCGTCGATTTGCGCGATTTGCTCGGCGGATTCGGCGCGGCTGACGACAACGCCGTTGAGGCCGGGCCAGACAGCGGCGCGGAGGTCGGCCAGCATGAGTTCGGGGTCGATCTGGACGAAAACCTCGGCGCCGCCGGCCTTGACCGCGCTCAGGTTCGCCGCGACGACTTCGCGGGCGGCAGGCTTGTCAGGCTCGGCGACGAATTCGACGAGGTCGAGGATTACTACGTCGGCGCCGGCCTGGTGAGCGGATAACACACGTTCCGGCCTGGACATGGGAACGAGCAGCCAGGAGCGCCTGATTTTGTCGTTAGCCGGCATAATCGTTATGTTCGGTGTGCGAGACAGGAAAGAACCGTAAGAATGCCATCCGATTGGGGTATAATGCGTTCGGTTCAAAAAGGCTAACGGCGCGGGAATATAGGTTCGGAAATTCTAGCCCACATTAGACTATTTAGCAACCAGAAGTGCTCAATTTGGGATGCGCTAAACTTTGCCAATGGTGTCTTTGTCATTGCGAGTAGCAAAACGAAGTGGCAATGTCGCGCCGGTGGCAGCGCCCGTAGTCCCGATGAGGTAGCCGCACTTCGTTCGCTATGACAGTTTTGCACAGTCCCACTCTATTCGTTAAGTCCTACGTTAATCATACACCTTTGGATTCATTCGAGGACTTTTGGGCCGCGCCCCGAGACACTCCGGCATAGCCGTTAGGAGTTACCGTGACCATCGCCGCACAACTAGGAATACATGACCTGTCCGACACCGGCCAACTGATGGTCAGTCTTGCGGAGCCGGGGACGGACCGCAGGGATGCCACGCCGGTTGAGTTCGCGTTGCAGTTGACTGACGACGAACGGGCGACGCTGGACCGCTACCACCGGGAGCACGTCAGCCCCACGATAGGCGCACTGGTGAGGGTGGAGGCGGTGGAGGCCGTAATGCGCAACCTGGGGCGGGTGCTGTTTGAAACCGCCTTTGGTCCCGGCAGCCAGGGTCGGGGATTTCTGGACGAGGTGATGGCGCGGGAAGATCGCGGAGAGTTGGCAATCATATCGGCCCGGTCGGAGTTCCTGTCGCTGCCGTGGGAGCTGATGAACGACCCGGAGTTGGGATATTTCATCAACGGGCTGACCGGCGTGGTGCGGCAGACTTCGGCGGAGATTCCGACGGGAGAGATGGAAGAGCGGATGGATGAGGCGCTCCACGTGCTGATGCTGTCGGCGTCGCCGCTGGCGGGAGAACCGCCCAAGCAAGGGTCGCTGGTGGGTCGGGACGTGGTGGCGGGCGGCCACCTGGCGACGGTGACGGTTACAGCGTTGGAGGGCCTGAACACGGAAGCGTCGTTGGATAACCCGAGGCCGGCGACGCTGGCGGCGATGCAGGGACTGCTGGAGCGGAACCCGAATCACTATCACATTGCTCACATTGACGGGGTCACCCTGGACGGCGAGGGCAACATCCTGCTGGAGGACGCCGACGGCGGGGCGGATGCCGTCTCTCCGCGCCGGCTGGGCGAGGCGTTGGCGGCCGGCGGAGTGAATGTTGCGCTGCTGGCCGCCGGAGCGCAAGCCGACGACGTGAGCATGGCGCAATGGTCGGCGGCGGCCATGGGAATTGCGGCGGCCGGCGTGGCGCAGGTGGCGGCGCTGCCGGCTCCCCTGCATCCCGACGCGGCCGAAGGGTCGATGCGGGCGTTTTACACGCGGCTGGCGCAGGGGAACACGGTGGCGACGGCGGTATCGTCGATCCGGCGGGGGTTGATGGACACGCCGGAGCGGGTTTCGGTGTACGGCAAGCGGGTGTTCTGGGACTGGCAGTTGCCGGCGGTGTATCAATCCAGGCGGTACGTGCCGGCGACCATCGCGCAGCACCAGCCGGATCCGCTGGCGCCGCCGGTGATCCATCCAGAGGAAGCGCCGACGGAAGACTTGCAGATACCGGCGCAGGGGCAATATGGGCTGGTGGGACGGCAGGGTGAGATGCGGCAGCTGGAACGGGCGCTGCAAGCCAGTTCGGTTCTGCTGCTGTCGGGAGACACAGGAGTGGGCAAGACGGAGCTGGCGCTGGGGTTGTGCCGGTGGTTTCTGAAGCCGGCGCGGGTAGCGTACCCGGGCGGCGTGTTTTACACGGCGTTTGAGGCGTCGCAGCCGGCGGGAATCGAGCGGGTGGTGCATGAGATCGGCACGGCGGTGGCGGGGCTGGATTTCGCGGACATGCGGGCCGAGCAGCAGCGGCAGTGGGTACTGGCGTACTTGCAGCAGAACCCGTGCCTGCTGGTGTGGGACAACGTGGAGAACGTGGCGGGATTCCCGGACGGGAACGCGGGGTTGGTGGATGAGAGCGAGTTGCCTGGATTGGCGGCGTTCCTGGGCGAAGCGACAACGGGTCCGGTAGGTACCGCGGCATTGCTCCTGAGCCGTAGGGGCGCCGAGGAATGGCTGACGATGCCATACGCATCGTTGACGCTGGAGGGACTGACGGAAACGGACCGGCATGGGCTGGCCGCGACGTTGATGGACCAGGCGGAAGTGCCGGCGACGCGGGCGGGCGCGGACTTCGGGGAGTTGCTGGGAGCGGTACAAGGGCACCCGCTGGCGATGCAAGTCGCCATACCGCCGGTGAAGGAGGTACCGGCGTCGGTGGTGGTGGGCGAGTTGCGACGGTTGATGGACGAGCAGCCGGACGGAGGCGAGGCCGGACGGAGCGCGGTTTTGACGGCAGCGATGGAGTACTCGTTCTCCCGAATGTCGCGGCGGAACCGGACGCATCTGCCGTTCCTGGCGTTGTTCCAGCGGCGGGTGATGCTGGACGTGCTGTCGCACATCACCGAGGAGCGAGCGTACTCGCAGGTGATGGGGGACGATCTGGCGTCGGGCGCGTCGCGGTCGCTGCTCACGCCGGACGGCGGATTGCAGTCGTCGGGGCGGTCGTATGCCTCGTGCCGGACGCTGTTGCGGCAAGCGCAGGCGGCGGGGTTCCTGGAGCCGATTTCGCCGAGCGTGTACCAGATCAATCCGGCGATGCCGTGGTTCCTGGGGCGCAAGCTGGGCGGGCAGGTGGCCGGGAACGGGATTCAAGCGCTGGAGCAGGAATTCGTGCGGGTGTACGCCGACACCGCCGATTACTTTATGGAAAGCCTGTACGAGAACCAGGATACGGGCACGACGGCAGTGCTGGCCGAGGAAGGCAATTTGACGCAGGCGCTGGGGCTGGCGTTGGAGTACCGGCAGTGGGACAACGCGCAGCTCTTGATCCAGCCGTTGGCGCAGGTCTATCGGATGCAGAAGCGGTTCCCGGAGTTGCGGCGGCTGCGGGGGCAGCTGCTGGACGTTATCGGTCACACGGCGGCGGAAGCCGAATCCAACGGCGCAGTGGAGTTCTGGCAGTACCTGCTGGGCACGGACGCCATGGAATCGGTGGAGATCATGGACCTGGACCGAGCCGAAGGATTCAACGAGCAGTTGCTGGCGTACCTGCTGGAACAGCCGGGCGGCGATGCCGACGAACGGACGGCGGCGGTGTATCACCAGAACGGGTTGATCGCCACGCGGCGGGGCCAGTACGACGCGGCGACCGATTGGCTGGAGAGGGGGTTGGAGATCATCGACGGGGGCGAGGACCAGGAATCCATCGCCGACGCCTGCTTCGCCATCGGACAGGTGCGGCACCACCAGCGGCAGTACAGCGCGGCAAAAGAGTGGTACATGCGGGCGCTGGACATTCACCAGCGGCTGCCGGACTACGAGGAGATGGTGAACGACTTCCGGGCGCTGGGGTCGGCGTGCCACATGCGGTTTGAGTACGACGAGGCGCGAAGCTGGTACCACCGGGCGCGAGAGATGGTGGAGGAGAACCGGGACGAGGAGACGGCGATCTACATCTTCCATGCCCTGGGGACGGTGGACCACTCGGAATACTTGTTTGAGGAAGCGCAGTCGTGGTACCAGCAGGCGCTGGGGCTGTGCGACCGGATGGGCATGACCGAGCAGATGGTGGTGGAGTTCCATCACCTGGGCACGCTGGCGCAAGCGCGGGGGATACCGGACGAGGCGGAGGAGTGGCTGACCATTGCCATGGAGTACCGGGAACGCATGGGAGACATGCGCGGCGTCGGGATTGAAGCGCGTCAGCTGGGCGTGGTGTTCCATGAGGCGGGCGACCTGGACAAGGCCTACAAGTGGTACGACCAGGCGCGGGAGGCGTTTGAGAACTCGCGGGACGTACTGCGGGCGGCGCGGACCTACGGGCAACTGGGGATGGTGGAGGAAGAACGGGGCAACCTGCCGGACGCGCTGGAATGGGTGGCGCGCACGTATCAGCTGGTGAATCAATACCAGTTGCCGATGCTGGTGCAGGTGAAAGCGCACCTGGCGCGACTCCGCGACGCGATGGGCGAGGATGTGTTCCGGCAGTGGTGGCGGGACAATACCGGTGCAGAGGCGCCGGAGGACCTGGACGTGGACGCTAGCGAGATTTTGTGAGTGCGAGGTGAACTGAGATGGCGCTGACCAAGTTGGAAATCAGGACGCGACAGGATTTTGCCGGCGGGGAATCGTTTGGGGACGTGGGACGATACGAGCGGATTGACGGGGTGGCGCGCTTTGCGGTTGATCCGGGCCATGCTGACAACGGGGTGATCGCGGATATCGGGTTGGCGCCGCGCAATGGCGACGGGTTGGTGGAGTTTTCCGCCGATTTCCGCATCGTGAAGCCGGTGGACAACGACCATGGGAGCGGACGGCTGCTGCTGGACGTGGTGAACCGGGGCAAGGAACTGGCGCTGAAGAACATCAACAGCGCGCCGGACGGGCCGCCGGACGCCGACCCGCATCCCGGCAACGGGTTCATGATGCGGCACGGGTACAGCCTGGTGTGGTGCGGCTGGCAGCATGACGTGCCGGACGCGCCGGGGTTGTTCCGGTGCAACGTGCCCAACGCGCAGAACGCCGATGGGTCGCCGGTGTCGGGCCGAATTGTGGTGTCGTTCCAGCCCATTGCGCATACCGACACGCAGTTTCTGTCGGACCGGGAGCACCGTCCGTATCCGACGAACCACCTGGAGAGCTGGGACTCCGTGCTGACGGTGCAGGACCACGAGGATGGCGAGGAAACGGTGATTCCGCGGGAGCGGTGGGCGTTCGCGCGGATGGTGGACGGCCGGCGGGTGCCCGACGCGGCGCACATCACGATGGACGGCGGGTTTGAGGCCGGCAAGGTGTACCGGGTGCTGTACGAGACTTCGCACGCTCCGGTGGTGGGTTTGGGTCTGCTGGCGACGCGGGACATCGCCGCGTGGCTGCGGTACGGCACGGTTGACGCGGACGGCACGGCGAACCCGCTGGTCGGCGCGATTGGGCGGGCCTACGCCTACGGGCGCAGCCAGAGCGGGCGGTTCCTGCGACAGATGCTGTACCTGGGGCTGAACCGGGACGAGTCGGGGCAGATCGTATTCGACGGGATGCTGCCGAACGTGGCCGGCGGGAAGATGGGTGAGTTCAACGTGCGGTTCGGGCAGCCGTCGAGTTTGTCGAACCGGAGCGTGAACAACCTGCCGCCGTTCCTGGACCTGGAGGCCGATGGCGACGACGGGATACTGGCAGAGTGCGAACGCCGTGGCATCGCGCCGAAGGTGATGTACACCAACACGTCGTCGGAATACTGGGGTGGACACGGCGCATTGGCGCACATGACGCGGGACGGCAAGGCAGACGTTGCGTTGCCTGACAACGTGCGGTCGTGGCTGTTCTGCGGGACACAGCACGCGCCGGCGAACCTGCCGATTTCGGACACCAACCCAGACACGGGAGCGCGGGGCACGCAGGCTTTGAACTACGTTGACTACCGGCCGTTGATGCGGACCGCGCTGTATCACCTGGACCGGTGGGTTACCCATGGCGAGGAACCTCCCGCTAATGGGTATCCCAACCTTGCCGATGGAACCGTGGTCAGCGCGTATGACACGGCAGATCGGTTTGGGACATTGCCGGGCGTGGAGTTCCCGAGGCATCAGAAGGTGATGCGCAGATTGGACTTCGGGCCCGACCGGGCGGTTCCGACGGTGATACCGCCGGAGGTGGGCGACGAGTATCCGATGCTGGTGTCGGCGATTGACGCGGACGGCAACGAGGTCGGGGGCATACGGCTGCCGGCGATTGAGGTTCCGCTGGCTACATATGCGGGCTGGAACGTGCGGCACACTGACATCGGGGGAGCCGGGCAGGTATTGGCGCCGGGCGGAACGGTGGTGGGTTGCGCGATTCCCTTTGCGGCGACGCGGGAGGAACGGCTGGCGTCGGGGGATCCGAGGCCGTCGATTGAGGAACGGTACGGGTCGCGGGAGGAATATCTCGAAAGGGTGCGGGCGTGCGCGGAGTCGCTGGTTGAATCGGGGTACGTGCTGGCGGAGGACGTGGAAGAGTTGGTGGCACAGGGGGGCGAGGTGTACGATGCTATTGTGAGGGCGCCGTTGGCGGTAGCGGCGGATGATTGATCTTTCACATGGATGAACAGGATGACGGACAAGGCGGATATTCGCGAAGGCCATGGTAGCCTAACGGGCCAGCCAAGACTTTGTATGAGTGGTTGGACAAGGATAAGTGGTGGTGAGAGAAATGACGGATGAAATCAAGAAGAAGGGGCGGTTTTACCATGCCCTATACCTCGATGAGTTCAAGTAACAGTGCCTTGAACTGATTGCGGAGGTTGCCGAGCGTGGCGGCTCGGTTA
>JAJDWF010000102.1 GCA_022825745.1 Dehalococcoidia bacterium
CCCGGCGTGGAAGGGCTTGGTCATGGTGCCGAAGTTCTGCCGCAAGCCTGACGCCTGGGAGGCCGCCAGGGAGACGGCCATGGCCGTATGTTCTTCGTCCAGAGCCATGATCTTGCTGGCGGCGGCCGCCGCGCCGACCGCTCCCAGGGGGCCGGTGGGGTGCCAGCCCAGGTCATCGTAGTAGGCTTCGCTCAAAGCCTCGCCGACGGCGCAGGCGACCTCGAATCCGGTGAGGTAGCCGAGCAGCAGGTCCTTGCCGGAAGCGCCGGCCTCCTCGGCGACGGCGAGGGCCGCCGGCAGCAGCACGGTGGTGGGGTGGGTCTTGGTAACCTGGGTGATGTCGTCGTAGTCCAGGGCGTGGCCCATGGCGCCGTTGACGAGGGCGGCGTTGGCAGCGGACGTCCGGAATCCCCGGCCCACGACGCTGGCGGCGGGAGAGGCGCTTTCGGCGGCAACGTAGCGGCAGAGAATGTCGGACAGGGACTCGCCGGACCCGGCCAGCATACAGGCCAAGCAGTCCATGATGGCGGCCTTGGCCGCCTCGATGGCATCGGGCGGGAAGTCTTCAATGTCGCTGGCGGTGACGTATTCGGCGATACGCTTGGTGATGTTCATGGGTAGTCTCCTGGCGGTTGGGGCTTGTTTACAGAGGATACCGGGTGCGAGACCGGTGGTAAACTCTGCTCGACCCTTCACTCTGATTACCGGCCAATAGCCAGGAGATGACTCCAATGCGCATCGCGGTACCCGACTTAGTGTCCAACTCCTACTTTCCGGCGGTTGCCGCAGTGGAGTTGGGTTTATTCCAAGCTCAGGGGATAGATGCAACTCTGGAGATGATCTTCCCGGTGGGCCGGGCCATGCAAGCGCTGCGGGACGGCGATATCGATTTCGTAGCCGGCCCCGCCCACCCCACCCCGTCGGTCTTCCCCGGCTGGCAGGGAGCGAAGTTGCTGGCCGCGTTGGCCCAGCATACCTTCTGGCTGCTGGTGATGCGCTCCGACCTGGGAATTTCGCCCGGAGACGTGGAGGCGGTGAAAGGACGGCGCATCGGCGCGGCTCCCGGACCCGACGCGGCGCTACGCCGGCTGCTGACTGAGGCGGGCGTGGATCCAGAGGCGGATGTGTCGCTTGCGCCGGTGCCCGGTAGCGGCGCCGCCGGAGTATCCTTCGGCGTCCACGCCGCCCAAGCCCTGCGGGAAGGGACCATCGACGGGTTTTGGGCCAACGCGATGGGGGCCGAGGTGGCGGTGCAGAGCGGAATAGGCAAAGTCGTGCTGGACCCGAGGCGAGGGCTGGGTCCGGCGGCGGCGAGGGACTACACTTTCGCTGCGTTGGTAACCACTGACCGGCTGATTGAAGAATCTCCCGATATGGCGGAAGGGGCGGTACGCGCGGTGGTAGCGGCGCAAAAGGCGCTGCGAGCCGATCCTTCCCGGGGGTCCGAAGTCGGACGGCGGCTGTTCCCGGCCGATGAAGCCGGTTTGATCGAGAACCTGGTAACGCGGGACGCGCCTTACTACTCCGCAGAAATCTCGCCAGACACGGTAACCAGCCTCAACGAGTTCTGCCGCAATCTGGGGCTGCTCGACGGCGATGCTACATACGAACAGGTAGTCGCCAGCCAGTTTGCGCATCTCTGGTCGGAAGGTTAGGCGCGCACCATGAAGGTTGATATCAGGGTGCCCGTGGGCCTGCCCATTCAGGAGACGGCCGACTTCATCGCGGGATGCGAGGCGGCGGGGTTTTCCGGCGTTGGCGTCCACGATCATCAGCACAGCGGGCGGGATGTTTTTCTCACCCTGGCCCTGGCCGCCGAGCGGACCTCGCGGCTGACCCTGTATCCCGCGACCTCCAATCCGGTCACCCGTCATCCGATGGTGCTGGCCTCGCTTGCGCATTCGCTGGAGGAGGTCGCGCCGGGACGGGCGCGCCTGACCGTGGGACCCGGCTACCTATCCGTCGGCAATATCGGGCGGCCCCGGGCCACGGTGGCGGCCATGCGTGAGGCCATCCTGACCATCCGCCGCCTGCTGCGGGGCGAACGGTTGGAGTTCAACGGTGTGGAGAGCCGGCTGCGCAATATCAGCGACCCGCCGACGCCGGTATTCATGACCGCCGCCGGGCCGCGTATGGTTGAACTCGCGGGGGAAGTTGCCGACGGCGCGCTGTTGCTGGTCGGACTGCATCCCAAGGCTATCGATGCGGCCCGCCGGCGACTGGAGATCGGAGCGGCGCGCTCGGGACGCAACCTTGACGGTTTCCAGACGATCTTCATCACCCCAACAACCGTGTCGGATGACGGCCCGGCCGCCCGTCGCTTTCCTCAACAGTGGTTCCGGCCGGATCAGCCGTACCTGAAGTATCCCAGCGACTCCAACCTGGTCTGGCTGCGCGAGGCCGGCATCGACCTGGCCGACGATTTCGTGCCGGAGGGCATCAGCGACGCCCTGGCGGACGAAATTTGCGATGCCTTCGGCCTGTTCGGCACGCCTGCGGAATGCCTTGCGAGGCTGAAGCGGGCCCGGGACGAATCGGGCATCGACCACGTTTTTATCTTTCCGACCCACACCCAGGAGGGCGGCTACGATATGCCTCGGGCGGAAGTGCATGCTTTTCGAGAGACGATAATCCCGGGTTTGGGCGCCCTTGCGTAAGGATTTGAGCGTGGGGGTTGCGTGTTGACAACGACTAGACCGGTAATCTAGCCTTGCGTCGAATCAGGGGCGGCGCCGAATTACATGGGTGAGATTATGGAAATCAAAGACCTGATCATTGATGATCGTCAAAGGGGTGTTTTCAGGGTGCACCGGTCGTCGCTGACGTCCGATGAGCTGTTCCAACGGGAGCGGGAGTTTATCTTCAGCCGATGCTGGATTTACCTGGGGCATGAGTCGGAAGTCGAGAGCCCTGGAGATTACCGACGCCGGACGGTGGCCGGCCGACCGCTGTTCTTCACGCGGGGCAGAGACGGCGAGGTTCGGGTGTTCCTGAACTCATGCCCGCACCGCGGCGCGTTGATCTGCCGGCGCGACGAGGGGAATGCCGAAGTATTGCAGTGCTTTTATCATGCGTGGTCGTTCAACATGGACGGCGACTTGATCGGCGTGCCTGACCAGGAGGCATACGGGCCGCACTTCGACCGGGGCGAGCTGGGCCTGAGAGAGCCGCCCAGGGTTGAGAGCTACCGGGGGTTCTACTTCGTGAGTTTCAATCCGCACGTGGAGGACCTGGTCTCCTACCTGGCGGACGCAAGAGAATACCTTGACCTGATCGTGGACCAGACGGAAGCAGGGATGCGGGTGGTTCGCGGCTCCAACAAGTACACGATGAAAGCCAACTGGAAGCTGCTGGTAGAAAACAGCCTGGACGGTTATCACCTGGTCCCGACGCATCAGACCTACCTGGACTACATCAGCGGCCTGGGATCGGACGACAGTGGGCAGACGGCGTCGGCGCGCATTGTCGGCAAGGCCCGGGCGTTGGGCAACGGGCATTGCGTGATCGAATCGCCGGTACGCAGCGGACGCCCTATCGCGCACTGGCACCCGCTGTTCGGCGAGGAGGCCAGGGAACCCATCGCGCAAGTGCGCCAGGAGCTGGTGGAGAAATACGGCGAAGAGCGGGCCTTCCGGATGGCCGATACTTCGCGGAACCTGATCATCTATCCCAACCTGGTGATCAACGACATCATGGCGAACACCGTCCGTTATTTTGAACCGCTGGCGCCGGACAACATGGAAGTAACGGCGTGGCACCTGGCGCCACGGGATGAATCGGACGCGATGCTGGCCACCAGGCTGGACAGTTTCCTCACCTTCCTCGGCCCCGGCGGGTTTGCCACGCCGGACGACGTGGAAGCGCTGGAATCGTGCCAGATCGGGTTCCGGGCCACGGAAACGGAGTGGTCGGACATTTCGCGCGGCATGTTGAGGCCGGCCAAATCGACGGACGAGCTGCAGATGCGGGGATTCTGGCGGCAGTGGCACGCGAACATGCAGGGGTTCACGCACACCAACGTGCAGGACGGGCCGGCCGTGGAAGTCGAAGCTGAGGCCGAGTTGGCGCTGGCTTCAGACAACTAGCCGGCGGGAGCACGGAGGCACGATGACAACCGCCAGCCAACCCACGCTCCGCGAGCAGGTGGAGGACTTCCTGTTCAAGGAAGCGGCGCTGCTGGACGACTGGCGCCTGGACGACTGGGTGGACCTGTTCACTGAGGATGGCCGGTACGTGGTGCCGACCACCGATTTGCCGGACGGCGACCCCCGGCGGGACCTGGTGTTCATCGACGACGACATCACCCGGCTGCGGGCGCGGGCGGTACGGTTGAACAGCAGGCATGCGCACCGGGAGTATCCATGGTCGCGGACCCGGCGGTTCATCTCCAACGTACGGGTTGAGGAAACCGGGGACGGCGAACTGGCGGTGTCGTCAAACGTGCTGGTCTATCGGTTCCGGGCAGGCGAGGGCGCGCCGTACGTGGGCAGCGTGGACTACATCCTGCGGCGGGACGGCGGCGCTTTCAGGATCGCGCACCGGCGGGCGGTGCTTGACCTGGAGGCCCTTTCGTGGCACGGCGCGGTCAGCATCATCTTCTGAAAGTAGCGGAGACGAACTCTTGAAATTGGAAGGCAAGACGGCGCTGGTTACGGGTACGAGTCCCAACATCATGGGCGGGATCGCGGAGGAACTGGCCCGGGCCGGCGCGAACCTGGTCTGCGTGGATATCCGGGAAGAATACGCGGAAAAATGCGCGGCCGCCATCATCGCCGACGGCCACGACGCCATCGGTGTGGCGTGCGACGTCACCGACGAGGAACAGGTGGTCAGCGCCATCGGCCGGGCCAACGACCGGTACGGGGGCGTGGACATCCTGGTGAATGGAGCGGCGCTGTTCAATTTCAAGGGCGTGCTGAATATGCCGCTGGACGAATGGCGGCGGCAAACGGACATCATTCTCACCGGGGCGTTCCTGTTCACCAAGCACGTGGCGCACTCGATGATCGAGCAGAACCGGAAGGGTAACATCATCAACATCATTTCCACCGCCGGACACCAGGGCGAGCCGGGCAACGTCGGCTACGGGACCGCCAAGGGCGGACTGCTTAACTTCACCCGGTCGGTGGCGATGGAACTGGCGCAGTACGGAATACGGGTGAACAGCCTGACGCCGACGGCTACCGGCCAGGCGGAGGGGAGGGAGCGGGCCGCCAGGTGGGGCGTGGAGTGGCCCAGGCCGCGCCTGGGAGAACGTGCGGCTGGATTGCTGCCGGACGCAAGCCAGGGGGCGCCGTTGCTCCAGTTGCCCAGCCCATCCAATTACGGCAAGGCCGCGGTGTTCCTAGCGTCGGACGACGCTGAGATGATCACGGGATTCGACCTGCGGGTGGATGCGGGGGCAGTTTCCAGGTATTGGATCTGGTCGCCGGGGGACGCCTAGCGGGGCCGGTCAATCGCCCGTGGTTTGACAGCGCTATAGGCCAGAATTACACTCGCCCGGCCGCGCTGCGGGTAATTCAACCTTCCTTAATGGGCCAAGAATGCTTGCCACTGACGTTTCCGATGCCATCGAGTTGATGTTTGAGACCGGCTGGACCGACGGCCTGCCGGTGGTGCCGCCGTCCGAGGACCTGGTGCGCCGGTTCGTGGATGTCACCGGACGCGGGGGCGACGAACTCATCGCGGAACTGCCGCCCCTGGGCGGACGGGCCACCGTGGAGCGGGTGGCGGTCAACGCGGTTATGGCGGGCTGCCGGCCGGAGCACATGCCGGTAATCATCGCCGCCCTGGAAGCGATGATGGACGAGCGGTTCAACCTGCGGGGCGTGATGTGCTCCACGGGCATCCACACACCGCTGCTCATTATCAACGGCCCCATCGTCAAGGAGCTGGACATCAACGGCGGCTACAACTGCTTCGGCTCCGGCTGGCGGGCCAACGCCACCATCGGCCGGGCGGTCAAGCTGGCCCTGCTCAACCTGGGCGGCGCGATCCCCGGCGAGACCAACAAGGCCACCTTCGGCCACCCCGGCGCGTACACCTACTGCGTGGCCGAGGACGAGGACGCCAACCCCTGGGAACCGATGCACGTCGAGCTGGGCTTTGCCCTCACCGATAGCACGGTGTCGGTGTTTCCAGCGGAGGCGCCGCACAACATCATGTACCATGCCTCCCACTCGCGGAACTTCCTGACCGTGCTGGCCGACACCATGTGCACGCTGGGCAACGTCCAGATGTACGTGATGGGCGACACCTTCGTGGTCATTGGGCCCGAGCACGCCAAGTTCCTGCACCGGGACGGCTGGAACAAGCGGGACATCCGCCAGTTCCTCTACCAGCACGCGCGCAAGCCGGTCAGCAAACTCCGCCAGGGCGGGCCGCCCCAGGGCGACTCCCGGCGCGGCCACTTCTGGCCCAGGTACATCGACGCCGATGATGACGACCAGATGGTGCCGGTGGTGCGCGCGCCGGAGCGCATCAACATATTCGTCGCCGGCGGCGCCGGCGGCCCTCACTCGGCCTACCTGCCCGGCTGGGGATCCCAGCGGGTCACGCGAAAGATCGAACGATAATTTTGGAGCATTGCAGAGGGAACGATGACTGTTACGAACTATCAAGACCGGATGCGGGAACTGGGCCTGGCCCTGCCCATCGACCCGGACGCGGCGTCGCGCTGGCGGGCCGCCCCCCGGCTGGACACGCTGCACGACAAGGTCGGCGGGTTCTTGGGCAACCGCAAGGCCAACGCCGACCTGCTGCTGCGGAACATCGGCGAACGGATGGCGAAGGACCTGGAACTAGGCGACATCGTAGCCGTGGACAAGTTCGTCTATTCCCGGCCGGCCGCCGATGAGATCATAAGCGACCTTTCCGACCGTTGCGACTTCGTGGTGACCGCGATTGCCGATTGAGGGTCCTGCACCGCGTGCAGTGTGCACGACGCAATGACGCTGGAGAACCTGGGCATCCCCACGGTGGTGCTATGCACCGACCCGTTCCTGAACTCGGCCTTCCGCCACGCCCGCACCTTTGGCCGCCGCGACTTCCGGCCGCTGGGCTTCCCGCATCCGCTGGGCGGGTTGACGCCGGAGCAGGTTGCAGTCCGCGCCGGGGAGCTGGAGCAGGCGGTGATTGATACGTTGACGACGTACTAACAAGGGGGACATATGCCTTTGCAAGGGCGACCATCAGGCTTCTTCGTCGGCACGACTTGGGAGATCCTTACCAACTTGGCGCCTCAGGAGAAACGAAACATAAGCTACGGAGACCTCGTGGAAGAGCTGATAGGAGAACGCCTGCCACATCCCGACCGGGCCCTGCGACCCATCCTGGACTTCTTGTCTGGTTACTGCATAGGTACGGGAGCACCGCTCTTGAGCGTCTTGGTCGTTAATGGCACGACCAACGAGCCGGGTGCTGGTCTTACGGAATTTGTACTCGACATACCAACCGCCGTAAGGGACGTCAGAGCCTACAACTGGACTAACCACCCGCCACCTCCGACCCTGTAAGCCAATGTCTCATCTACTACGGTGGCTCGGCACGCTCACGGAGGCGCAGTCGAACGCCGTGTACCGCCTGAACGAGGCAGAATTGAGCAACAATCGGGAGCAGAGTCCGCCAGTGGTCCGCTTATTGCGGCAACTGCCCTTTCCCACTGCCTATGACACTTCCCCCTTGCCTATACCCTTCACCCATCTTTACCATGGTTAACCAGCGCCTCAAATCTGTCCCGCCATCATCCTGCGAGCCATCCCAATGCCCACGTTGCAACACACCACATCGCACTCCCAAATCCTCTCTCTGGCCCGCCAAGACCATCATTATCGCCACCAAAAACCGCTTATTCCGCCCCCATTCACCTCCACACCCCACCCCAACGCCCTACTCAAATGATAGGAAATGAGAGGAAGTGAGCGGCATTTCGCCAAAATCTCCACATTCTGACCATCAACCCCGAGGTACTCCCATGACCCTTGCCCAAATCCGTCGCCGCGTCAACGCTCTCAACCCGGTTTAGACCGACAACCGAAAACCCTTGGGGATACAAAGGGCAATTTCCGTTGTACAATCGGCTGAAATCTGAATGTGAGCAGTCTCTGGAGCCACCAGCAACCGATTCCGGGCAGCGCCGGGCACGATTGAGGAGGGGACGATATGGCTACCGTTGGGAATGGCAAGTACACTTACGAGCGCGTTGAGAATTGGGAGAAGCTGCCCGAAGGATGGGTGCTGGGGCAGACGGCCATCGTCACCGACTCCGAGGACCGGGTGTATCTCTTCAACCGGGGCGAACATCCGCTGATCGTGCTGGACCGGGACGGCAACTATCTCGCGTCATGGGGCGAGGGCGTGCTCACGGACGCGCATGGCATGTTCATCGACGA
>JAJDWF010000055.1 GCA_022825745.1 Dehalococcoidia bacterium
TCATCGCCGAAGAACGCGCCGCCGAAACGCAGGCTTCCAGGGTCATCGCCACGATGAACCGGCAGTAGTTGCGAAAGTGCTCGCCGCTGAACCGGTATTCCTCCCGCCAACTCTCCAGCGTCTCCTTCACCTCTACCGAAAGTCGCGCCGAGATGGGTGAGTCCAGCACCACCCCCGCGATGTTGCCCGCGAACAGGCGCACGAAGTTGTAGATGATGGCCAGGGCCAATGCTCCGGTCACGCCGAACCCGGCCGCCTCCGACGGCGTGGTCCAGCCGAAGTAGATGCTCCCCAGCACGATGAAGATCAGCGCCAGTACCGGCACCATGAGCACCGTGAACATCAGGCGCTCGACCCAGCCTTCCCAGCTCCAGAACCGCGCCCCGGACTGTCGCGGCGCAACCGCCGGCCAGATTACCGACGCTATCCCGATCATCAGCATGAACACGCCGGCCAGCAGGATGCCCGGGATGAACCCCGCCAAGAACAGCCGCCCGATGGACTCGCCCACGGTGAGGCCGTACAGCACCAGCAATATGCTGGGCGGAATCAGGATGCCCAGCGTGCCGCCGGCCGCCAGCGAACCCACCACCAACCGCTCCTGGTAGCCCTGCGCCCGGAAGGACGGCAGCGCCACCCGGCTCACCGTGGCCGCCGTGGCGATGCTGGACCCGGCGCAGGCCGCGAACACCGCGCAACTGGCGATGTTGGTGTGCATCAGGCCGCCGGGTATGAAGTCCACCCAGCGGGACAGGGCCCGGTACATCAGGTCGGCGAACCCGCCGCGCAGCACGATTTCGCCCATCAGGATGAACAGGGGGATGGCCACCAGGTTGACGTTGGTGTTGGTCTCCCACGCCCGGTTGCCCATGATGTTCCAGACCGGGTTGTCGGAGAACACCTGCAGCAGGATCAGCGCCAGCGATCCCAGCGCGCCGGCCACGTACATCCCGGCGAAGAACATCACGCCCATCAGGATGAATGCAACGGCAATCAGCATGGCTCAGCTACGGATTCGAGGGGCCCGGATGCGACGGCACACAAAAACCCCGTCGCCTGGTCCACGGAAGCCTCCGGCTGGCGGTGCCGCGGCGACGGGGTTGAGAGATGTGAGCGGGCTTTTACTTGCCGTCGTCGATGCTTACGGTGATGATGGCGTTGGCGATGAGGGTGCCGTCGCTGTCGTCGTCGTTGAGCAGTTCCAGCCCGCCGACCACTACGTTGACGTTGGCCCGGCCGTGGGGCAGGGAGTCGGCAACCTCGTCGGCGTTGACCTTTTCGGGATGCGGCGCGCCGATGGTCACATCGACCGTCATGTCGTCGGCGGTTGCGCCGACCAGCCGGGCAAAGCCCAGGCTGCTGTGGTGAATGGCATCGAAGACGGCGCGCTTGGCCGCCAGGGTGTAATCCAGGCCATGGACGTCCACGCCCATGCCCATCTCGGTAACGCAACGCACGAGAGCCATACTGTAACCTCCTGAGGGTTCGGGGAGTTGGCTGCCGCCATTTAACGGCAGCGGCAACGGCAAGTCAAGCGAGTGTGCTATAATGCCGACACTTCCCGATTCTCCGTCATTCGCACGAAAGCGGGAACCCATTATCAAACAGCAGGACAGAAATCATGCAGTGCCAAATGTGCGGAAAAGCCGGTATGACCGGCAACAACGTCAGCCACTCCAACCGCAAGACCAAGACCCGGTGGAAGGCCAACGTCCACAAGCAGACGCTGGCCATCGACGGCAAACCCACCCGCGTCAAGATCTGCTCCCGCTGCCTGCGGACGATGTACAAGCCGCCCCGGGGGCCCAAAGCGCGAGCAAGAGCGGCAGCGGCGCAGTGAGCGATTGAATCACGCCGAACGATAAGGGCGGGTTTGAAACCCGCCCTTACGCATTCCCGGGGGTTAATCCTGCCACACTGTCCCGCATGGCTGCCATCGCTTCCGCCACCGACTGGTACCGGTTGAAAATCGCGGTTCCGGCCACCAGGATGCCCGCGCCGGCCGATACCGAATCGCGGGCCGTATCATCCGCCTTTACGCCGCCGTCAACCTCCAGCCGCGTACCGTACCCGTTCTCCTCAATGATTCGGTAGAGGCGGCGGAGTTTCCCCAACGCCGACGGGATGAAGGACTGCCCTCCGAAGCCGGGGTTCACCGTCATCACCAGCACGATGTCCAGGTCGGGCAGAACTTCCTCCACCGCCGCGATGGGCGTGGCCGGGTTGATGGCGACGCCAACCTGGCAGCCCTGCTCCTTGACGTAGCCGATGGTGCGGTGCAGGTGAGCGCAGGCCTCGGCGTGCACCAGCACCTGGTCCGTCGCAGATTTCATCAGGCCGGGCAGCAGGCGGTCGGGTTCGTGGACCATCAGGTGCAGGTTGAGCGGCAGGTCGGTGGCGCTGCGTATGGCGTCCACCACCACCTCGCCGAATGAGATGTTGGGCACGAAACGGCCGTCCATGATGTCCACGTGGATCAGGTCGGCTCCGGCCGCGTCGGCGTCCCGCACCTGCTGGGCAAGCCGGCCGAAGTCCGCCGCCAGTACCGACGGGGCGATCTGGACGTGGGCGGCCGTGGTAGTCATACGGCGCCCGCCTCCCGCAGGATTTTGTTGGCGCGGGCCAGGCCCTCCGCCACGCGGTTGGGCGCGGTGCCGCCGGGATTGTCGCGGGCGGCTACGGACGCGGCGGCGGTGATGGCGTACACGCCGTCGTCGAAATGGGGCGAGAATTCCCGGTACTCGTCGAGCCGCAGGTCCGCCAGCGACTTGCCTTCGGCCTCGCAGTGCTGGCACAGCCGGCGCATCACGCCGTGGGCCTCGCGGAATGGCACGCCCTTGCCCACCAGGTAGTCGGCCATGTCGGTCGCCAGCATGTAGCTCTCGCCGGCCAGGGACTCCACGCGCTCGGTGTTCAGGATCATGCCGGGCAGCATATCGGCGAACACGCGCAGGGTGGACAGCAGAGTGTCCACGGTATCGAAGAACCCCTCCTTGTCCTCCTGCAAGTCCCGGTTGTAGGTGAGCGGCAGACCCTTGAGCACGGTCAGTATTCCCATGAGGCTGCCGTACACGCGGCCGGTCTTGCCGCGAGCGATCTCGGCGAAGTCGGGATTGCGCTTCTGGGGCATGATGCTGCTGCCGGTGGTGAACTCGTCGGCCAGGCGCACGAAGTCGAACTCGCGGCTGGACCAGATTACGATCTCCTCGGACAGGCGCGAGACGTGCATCATGGCGATGGCCGCGGCCGCGTGGAACTCGGCCAGGAAGTCGCGGTCCGCCACGGCGTCCATGCTGTTGGGGCTGATCTCGCCAAACCCCAGGGACTCGGCGACGGCGTGGCGGTCGGTGGGGTAGGGAACGCCGGCCAGCGCGCCGCTGCCCAGGGGCAGCACGTCCATGCGGGCCGCGCAGTCGGTGAAGCGCCCGATGTCCCGCTGGAACATCTCGAAGTAGGCCAGCATGTGATGGGCGAACAGCACCGGCTGCGCCCGCTGCAGGTGGGTGTAGCCGGGCATCACCACGTTAGCGTGTTGCTCGGCCAGTTGAGCCAGCGCGCGCTGGACGCTCCGCAGGGCCGCCACGATATCCGCGATGGCCTCTCGCGTGTACAGGCGCATGTCCAGCGCGACCTGGTCGTTGCGGGAGCGCCCGGTGTGCAGGCGGCCGGCGGCCGGCCCGATGAGGTCGGTAAGCCGTCGCTCGATGTTCATGTGCAGGTCTTCGAGGCTGGGGTCCCACGGGAAATCGCCGCGCTCGATTTCGTCCTGCACCTTGCCCAGGCCGGCGATGATGCTGTCGGCGTCGTCCTGAGAGATGATGCCCTGCCTGGCCAGCATGGCGGCGTGGGCTTTGGAGCCGGCGATGTCCTGGCGATACAGTCGCCGGTCGTAGTGAATGGAAACCGTGTAGTCGCTGTGGTCGGTCATTGTCAGGCGTCGAGGTAGGCGAAGCTGGAGGCCAGGTTGTCGAACACGTCGTCCGCCGATGGAATCTCCATCACGGCCGGGCCGTTGTAGGCTTTGCCTTCCAGGATCTTGCGCATGGCGTGGCAGTCCAGGTCGCCGTCGTCAACGCTGCCGATGGCGACGCCGTCGCGGGCCTGCTTGAAGTGGACGATCTTGATGTAGTCGGTGGGCAAATTCGCCAGTTCGTCCAGCGGGTGGCTGTCAGGATGCCGGCGCAGTTGGTTGGCGGGATCGGGGCACAGGCCGAGGTACTGGCCTTCCTCGTCGGTGAGTTGCGCGCGGGCCTCGCTCACCAGCAGGGCCATGGAACGCAGGGGCTGGCCGGAGTTTTCCATGGAGAAGATGACGCCCTGCCGGGCCGCCTCGCGGACCAGCGGAATGATGCGTCCGGCCGCTTCCGCGACGTCATCCGGGGAGTCCCACGGCGTGTCGGACGCTCCGGGATCCACGGTGCGCAGGTGGGGGTTGCCGCCGCCCACCAGTCGGGCCGCTTCCAGTTGGGATTGGTACAGGCCGCCCTCCGGGTCAATGTCGGTGGTGATGCAGGGCAAAGCCACGGCCAGGTCGAAGGTGAGGTTGGGAAAACGTACTACCACGCCGGCCAGGGCATCCATGTTGGGCCGCCAGGCGTTCCCATCGCCGGACTCGGCGGCGCCCAGGCAGGTCTGGCGCAGTTCGATGTGGCCCGCGCCTCGGGACTGGGCTTCAGCGATCAGGTCGCCCAGGTCGGTGTCGTCAAGCTGGTTGCGCCAGGAGTTGGTTATCGCGCCGTAGATCATGGTTGCCCTCCCGTCATTGCGGCGTTGCGTCGGCGGAAACTATACCCCAGCCCAGGCGGACGCTCAACTGCGCTATGCTAGAATTAGCGCAAATTTCCGAAACCGGAGGCGGCAAGATGGCCGAACTGTACAGCGAACGATGCACCGCGTGCCGGCGGGATTCGCCCCACGTTACCGACGAGGAAATCGCCGTGCTGCACCCATCGGTAATCGAATGGGCGCTGATTGACGAGTCGGGGATTCCCAAGCTGGACCGGCAGTTCAAGTTCCGCAATTTCGTGCAGGCCCTGGAGTTCACCAACGCGCTGGGCGAACTGGCCGAGTCGGAGGGGCACCACCCGCGCCTGACCACCGAGTGGGGCCGCGTCAGCGTAACCTGGTGGACCCACAAAATCCGCAACCTGCACCGCAACGACTTCATCATGGCGGCCAAGACCGACCAGCTATACGTCGAGCACGCGCCGGCGGAAGGGTAGGGACGTAATCGACGGCCTATGCTAACCGAGCAGGAATTTGCGGACATTCTGGCAGATACCAGCAAGCGGATTGAGGGAGATATCGTATGGACAGCCGACGGAGCGCACATCGGAGCGGTGGAGTTCCGGGCGTCGGTGCTGTCCGATACCGGTTATTCTCTATTTGTCGCTGGCTGGTACAGGCCACAGACTGCCAGTTTGACCTATACGCTGGTGCACGGCGGGGCCGAGCGGATTTACGCCATTAATTTTGGGCATCCTCACACTAACCCGTCATCCGGGGAACGAGTTGGAACCAAGCACAAGCACTATTGGACCGACACCTTTCAGGACCGAATGGCTTATAATCCTCAGGACATTACGGAGCCGTGGTATCGTCCGGTTGCGGTGTGGCGCCAATTCTGCGCCGAGGCAGGGATAGATCATCGCGGCATTATGCAGGCGCCGGAGTAATGCGTGATTGGAGAATCGTCATGACAAGCACTGACCTGCAAGCAGCTTTGACCGCCGGGTTGCCGCAGCTTTTTGAGTTTGAACTGAATCCGATGCCGGACGAGAGCATCGCCCTGCTCACTCCGTTCGTCTGTAACGACGGCACCACCCCGTATATTTTCGTGTCGGAGCAGGACGGAGGCGGTTACGTTCTGTCCGACGGTTGCGAAATGCTAGCCGGACTGTCGCAGCGAACCGGCTGTCAGGAGCTTTCACCCAAGCAACACTACGTGCTTGATAGAATTTGCAAGGAGACACCGGGGCTTGAAAAAAACCGCGGTGAATTGACGATGCGATGCGACCACCCTGAAGAACTAGCGGATGCAGTGTTCCGGCTTGGTCAGGCGATGCTGCGCGTCTCCGACTTGTGGTTTCTAGAGGATGACATTGTTACGCTGACCGAGCGCGCCGCGGCAGCCAAGGAGATGACGGCATGACTAACGTTTGGTGTGTAAGGGCTGACGTCGGAACGTTCGCTGATGAGTTTGTAAATGGCGGATATGCAGGAATTGGGTGGTTGCGAAACAAAAATCTGTCTAGAGTGGCAGGTAAAGACGAAATTCGCCGGTTTTACAAGGAAAACAGTCCGCAGGACAAGGACGGACGCGTTAATACCAACGTTGGGCAAATCGCTCGGTTCATGCTGGAAGTGGAAATCGGCGACTACATCCTGACCCCAACATCCAACAGTGCCTTAGTACGGTACGGTCGCGTCACTTCAGAGCCGTACTACGAGAATCCACCAACAGACGAGTGCTACTTTCCACACCGTAGGAGAGTTTAATGGGCACCGCTGCCTCTCAACAGGAACGACCTGTCCGAACCTTTTCAAAAAGCGCTTAAGCATACCCAGTTGACAGTGTTCCGCATCAAACAATCAGAGGAGTTTGTAAACATTTTCAGCCTCCCGAGAGCGACATAGACTTACAATTTCCTGGATTCCGGCTTTTGTCGGAATGACGGTTAGCAGCAAAAAATAGCGGTTGTCCATTCAGTCACCGCCTCACTACTAAGGAGATTCGATGAAAGTAGTCTATTCCCTAAAATCCCGCGACCTGAACGCTGTCGCCGCCGAGGCGGCCTGGGCGGAGTCCATGGGCTACGATGGCGTTTCTACCAACGAGACGGCCCACGATTCGTTCCTGCCGTTGGCGGTGGCCGCAACGTCCACCGGCCGGGTTACGCTGGAAACCCACGTGGCCATCGCCTTTCCGCGTTCGCCCATGGTGGTGGCCTACACCGCCCGCGACTTGCAGGACGGCAGTAATGGCCGGTTCCGGCTGGGCCTGGGCACCCAGGTAAAGGGACACATCGAGCGGCGGTTCTCGACGCGCTGGACCGGTTCGGCGGGGTCTAGGCTGCGGGAGTACGTGCAGTCGCTGCGGGCCATCTGGAACTGCTGGGATACCGGCAGCAACCTGGAGTACCAGGGCGATTTCTACCAGTTCTCGCTGATGACGCCGTTTTTCAGCCCCGGCCCCAGCGAGTACAACCCTCCCGAGGTGTACACCGCCGCCGTGAACGGCTACAACTGCCTGGTGGCCGGCGAGGTCAGCGACGGGCTGATGCTGCACAGCCTCACGTCTCCCGAGTACATCCGGCAGGTGGTGCAGCCCAACGTGGCCGAGGGCGCGCGGCGGGCCGGCCGTAACCCCGAGGACGTAAATATCGTGGGCGGCGGATTCATCGTGACCGGGCCAAACCAGGAGGCGATCCGGGAGCAGGCGGAGGTAACGCGCCGGCGCATATCCTTCTACTCGTCCACGCGCACCTACTTCCCGGTGCTGGAGTGCCACGGCTTTGAGGACATCGGCAAGGAACTGCACCGCCTGTCCCGCGAGGGCAAGTGGGACGAGATGCCCGGCCTGGTGCCCGACGAGATGCTCAACGCATTCGCCACCATCGGCGAGTACGATGAAATCGCGGGCAAGTTCCGCGAGAAGTATGGCGATCTGGTGGACGAGATGCACTTCTCCTTTGACACTCCTACCGACGCGGAGCAGGAGCAATTGCGACGCATCGTGCGGGATTTGCAGGAACTGTGATCGTGGAGGAAAAACATGGCTGATGTCAGGATTGACCCCAACCGGACGGCGCTGCTGGTCCAGGATATGCAGAACGAGTTAATCAAGGGCGGCGCGATGCCGGTACAGCCGTATGCCGGCGAGGAGATCATCGCCAACAGCGTGCGGCTGCTGGAAAAGGCCCGCTCCGTCGGGATGCCCATAATCTACGTGGTGGTGAACCGCCGGCCCGACCGCCGGGACGCGCCCCGTCCGCCCTTCGGAGCGCCGGCCAGCGCAGCCGACGCCGGCCCTCGCCTCACCGCCGGCACTCACGATGCGGAGGTGGTTGCGGAGTTGGCGCCGCGCCCTGAGGATCCGGTGGTAATCAAGCACACCACCAGCCCCTTCAACACCACGGACATCGAGGTGTACCTGCGCCGTTTCGGCATCACCACGCTGATCCTGACCGGGTACTCCACGACGGGAGTGGTGGAGGGATCGCTGCGGGACGCGCGGGACAAGGACTACGACTGCATCGTGGTGCGGGACTGCTGCGCGGCCGGCACGTCCACCGAGCACGACGTGTGCATGGACATCATCTTCCCGCGCATGGCGTGGGTGGCAACGGCGGATGAGGTTATTGGGGCGATTGCCTAGGTAATCGTTGCCCTTTTAGATTCACATGGCTGGGGATGTTCCCTGTCCTGACGTTTCGACAGGCTGACCGCTAACGGTTCAGCAGCCACCATTCGTCGGTGCCGAGGTTGAACTGGATGCGGCGGAAGCCCTCGGCGAAGGGGACGCCGCAGCGTTCGCCCTGAAGCCGGCAGCCCTCGGTCATTCGCTCCAGGCGCTGGGATGCGGTACGCGCGCTGATCTGCGAAGCGTGCTGGCTGAGGGCGGCGGCCTTCATCAGGATGTGCTGCTCGTTGATCGATATAAAAGTATCGGGCCGTTCGGAACCCCAGAGCAACGCCTCCCCGACCTGGTGCGGCTCCAGTCCCTCTGCGGCGATCTGCTCGGGGAAATCCAGCCAGCTCCAGGCGTAGGTAAATGCCGCGTCCAACGCGGCCTGCCCGCTGTGGCGGTGGTCGCGGTGGGTGTGAGAAGTTACGCGATAGGGGTCGATTCCGAACACGACCTCGGGCTTGTGCCGACGGATCTGGCGCACCACCTCGCCCCGGTATTTGTGAGTGTCTTCCAGCTCACCGTCGCCATACCGCAGAAACACCACTTCGGAAACTCCCAGGACCCTGGCGGCGTTCTGCTGCTCAATCTCACGGGTGGCCGCCAGCCCCTCCGGCGTGAACGAGCGGTCGCCGGTGCCCTTGTTGCCGTTGGTGCACATGAGGATAACGACCTTGGTGCCCCACTGCGTGATCCACTTGGCCATGGTCGCGCCGCAGCCGCCCTCGGCATCGTCGGGATGGGGCGTGACCACCAGCGCGCAGCGCGGCGCTTCCGTCATCACGTAGGGTTCGGGGGCGTACTCCTGGTTGGGGTAGCCCCAGCCGTCGATACCGTGGGGTCGGCTGGTCATGTTGACTCTCCGTTGACGGGTTTAGCCGCCCATGTGGAAGACGACCATTTTGAGTTCGGTCATTTCCTCGATGGCGTAAGCGGGACCCTCTTTGCCCATGCCGCTGTCCTTGAGGCCGCCGTAGGGCATCACGTCGGCGCGCCACTGGGGCGAGGAGTTGATGTGCAGGTTGCCGGAGTGCACCTCCTGCGCGAACTTCATGGCCCAGTCCACGTTCTGGGTGAAGATGCCGGCGGAGAGGCCGAAGCGCGTGTCGTTGGCCTTGGCGATGGCGTCGTCGATATCGTCAAAGGCGCTGACGGCCACGGCGGGGCCGAACAGCTCCTCCCGGGAGATCAGCATCTCAGGGCGGGCGTCGGCGACGACCGTTGCGGTGTGCATGGTGCCTTCGCGTCCGCCGCCGGCGATGACGCGCGCGCCCTGGCCCACGGCCTCCGCGATCCAGCTCTCGACGCGCTCGGCGTCGGTCTGGCGGATCATGGGACCCATCTTGACGTCCTCGTCGAAGGGGTTGCCGACGCTGAATTCCTGGGTCGGCTTGACCAGGGCGTCCAGCAGGTCCGCGTAGATGGCGCGGGCGGCAAAGACGCGCTGGGTGGAGATGCAGACCTGGCCGGCGTTGGCGAAGCCGCTGGACACGGTGGCGGCCGCGACTTTTTCAATGTCGGCGTCGGACATGATGATGAGCGGGCTGTTGGAACCCAGTTCCATGGTGACCTTTTTGATGCCGGCGTTGCGGCAGATCTGGTCGCCCACTTCCATGCTGCCGGTGAAGGTTATCTTGCGAACGTCGGGCGAGCCGGTGATGGCGTCGCCGATCTCCGCGCCGGAGCCGGTAATGGTCTGGATGGCCTCTTCGGGCAGGCCGGCTTCCAGCAGGATTTCGGTGAGCTTGAGAGCGGACAACGGAGTGTCGCCGGCCGGCTTGAGGATGACGGCGTTGCCGCCAGCCAGCGCCGGGCCTACCTTGTGGCACACCAGGTTCAGCGGGAAGTTGAAGGGAGCGATGGCGGCCACGATGCCCACGGGCACGCGGATGGTGAAACCGAACTGGCTGGCCACGCCGGGCGCGGCGTCCAGCGGCACGGTCTCGCCGTGAAGTCGCTTGGCTTCCTCAGCGGAGAGGGTGATGGTCTGGATGGCGCGCTGGACTTCGCCGCGGCCCTCCGCGATGACCTTGCCCTCCTCACGGGTGATGGTCTCGGCCAGATCGTCGGCGCGCTCGTCCATCAGGTCGGCGGCGCGCTTGAGGATGGCGTACCGTCGGTGGGCCGGCAGCTTGGCCATCACGGCGGCGCCCCGGGACGCGCTGGCGATGGCGGCCTCCACGTCGGCGGCAGTGCCACGGGGCACGGTATCGAAAGCAGTCTGGTCGAAGGGATTGATGACGGGCATCTTGGCATCGCGGTCAACCCATTGGCCGCAGATATACATCTTCATGGTGAGGTCTCCTTGCTTGGGTTCCGGGGGAACCTGTGGAACATTGCGCCAACGAAGCGTCAGGCAGCGGAGATTGTACTACGGGAGTGGAATTGTAACCAAATGGGGCGAATCAGTGATGGTCGTGGTCGCCGGCGGGCGTACCCCAGCCGCCGCCGCCGGGGGTGCGGATGCTGAGGATGTCGCCGGCCTCCACGTCCAGCGTCTCCTTGCCGGCCAGGTGGACTTCCTCGTAGCCGCCCTTGAGCAGCACGTTCTCGCCGTGGTGGCCGTGGTGACCGCCGTGGTAGCCGGGAGGCGCGTAGCGGCGGCGCTCGGACAGCACGGTGATGCGGGCCGGGCTGAGGAACTCAACGTCGCGGATGAGGCCGTCGCCACCCCGGTGCAATCCGTCGCCGCCGGAGCCACGGCGCAGGGCGTAGCGTCGCAGGCGCAGGGGGAAGGCGAATTCCAGGGCCTCGACCGGCGTGTTCATGGTGTTGGTCATGTGGGTGTGGATGCCAGACACGCCGTCCTTGTCGGGGCGCGCGCCCATGCCGCCGCCGATGGTCTCGTAATAGACGTAGGGCTTGTCGCGGGAGATGTCGTGGCCGCCGACGATCATGTTGTTCATAGTCCCCTGGGACGAGGCGGGAATCTTGTCGGGCATGGCCTGGCTCATGGCGGCCAGCAGCACGTCGGTGATGCGCTGGGAGGTCTCCACGTTGCCGCCGGCGACCCCGCGCTGTGGCAGCGGATCGACGAGGCTGCCGCGTGGAGTGATGACCTCCACGGGCCGCAGGCAGCCCTGATTGGCGGGGGCCTCGTCGCCGACGACGCAGCGGACGACGTAGAGGCTGGCGGAGACGGTGACGGCGCGGGGCGCGTTGATGCAGCCGGGCCGGTGGTCGGCAGTGCCGGTGAAGTCGATGGTGAGGCGGTCGCCGGCGACGGTTACAGCGACGCTGATGGCCACCGGCTCGTCGGTCTGGCCGTCGTCGTCCATGTAGTCGGTGACGCGGTAGGTGCCGTCGGGGATTTCGGTGATGCGGCGGCGGGTGAGACGCTCGGAGTAGTCGAGCAATGCGGCCATGTGCTCGTGGGTTTCGGCGAGGCCGTAGCGCTGGGCGATTTCGGTGAGGCGGATATCGCCGACGCGGATGGACGCGATCTGGGCGGCAAGGTCGCCCTGGCGGTCGTCGGGGGTGCGGGAGTTGCGGCAGATGAGGGCAATGAGTTCCTGGTTGATGCGTCCCGCGTCGGAGAGCTTGAGGGGCGGGATGATCATGCCTTCCTGGTAAAGCTCGGTGGACAGGGGCATGGAGCCGGGGGCCATGCCGCCGACGTCGGAGTGGTGGCCCCGGTTGCTGACGTAGCCGATGAGTTCCTGGCCGGCGTCGCTGTCGATATAGGCCGGAGCCACGAGGGTGATGTCGGGCAGGTGGGAGCCGCCGAGGTACGGGTCGTTGAGGATGATGATGTCGCCCGGTTGCAGGCCGTCGGGGAAGGTGCTGAGGGCGGCCTGAACGGACGCCGGCATCGCGCCCAGGTGGACCGGCTGGTGCGCGGCCTGGGCGACCATTTCGGCGGCGGGATTGAAGAGGGCGCAGGAGAAGTCCTGGCGCTCCTTCATGTTGGTGGAATAGCTGGTGCGCTGGAGGGCCACGCCCATCTCCTCGGAAACGGAGATGAACATGTTTTTGAAGACTTCCAGGCTGATGGCGTCAACGGGCATGGTGGCTAACTCGCAAGGTTTGTGGTCATAGAGTGGACAGCAGGTCCGTCGCGCCGGGCGGCGCTGCCAGTTGGTAGTATTCGGCGCCCATGAGGCCGGCCATGATGTCCGGGGGCAGTCGGAAAAACGGGCCGTCGTCGCTAATCTGGGTGCGGTGGCACTTGAGGGACGCGATCTTGGTATCGACGTAAGCCGACACGTCCACGGTGGTGGTGACCTCGTCGTCCGGGGTGCCCAGCGAGTCTATGGCGTCCACGGCAAAGGGCGGCTCGATGCCCCGGTCGATCATCTCCTGCCACCAGCGTTGGAACACGCCACGCGGGAAGCAGACGTAGTAGAGCAGCGGAGTGAACCCGTCGGGGTCGGAGGCGCGCTGCACGGCCGCGGTGGCATGGTCCGACATGGTCTTGTGGTCGGGGTGGCCGTAGCCGCCGCTGGGGTCGTGGGTCAGCACGACGTGGGGGTTGATTTCGGCGATGATGCCGGCGAGCAGGCCTATCACGTGGTCATCGTCGGCGTTGCAGTAGGCGTTGGGATGGTTGTTATCGTCCCAGCCCTCCATGCCGCTGTCGCGGTAGTCGAAAAAGCGCAGGTCGTCAATGCCGGTTACGGCCATGGCGTTGCGGAGTTCCTGCTTGCGTACCTGCCACAGGTTCTCGGGAGTGGCCAGGGACGGGTCGCTGATTTCGCCGATGTCGCCGTTGGTGGCGCAGACCAGGGTTACGCGGGCGCCACCGGCGGCCAGCATCGCCAGCAGCCCGCCGGATGCAAAACCCTCGTCGTCGGGGTGGGCGAAGCAGGCGAGGACGGAGAGGCGGGATATGTTTGTTACGGTCACGATGCCGGCTCCAAAATCAGGTTGCCGTAGGGGTCGATTTCTCCGTTCCAGCCGGGCGGCACTACGATGGTGGTGTCGAGTTGCAGAAGCAGGGCGGGGCCGGCGATGCGATTGCCCGTTTGCAACTGGTCGCGGTCGTAAAGCGTCGTGTTGACCGGGCCGCCGGCGAAGACTACCTCGGCGGAACCGATGGCGGCGGCGGTAGAATCCGTGCCCTGCGAGTCCGCCGGTTCCAGCGCCGGCTTTTCTACCGACAGTTCCAGCTTGAGGCGCAGATTGACCACCTCGATGGGCAGGTCGCGGTCGGCGTAACCGAACCGTTGCAGGTGGGCCTCGTAGAAATCTCCCGAGATGGAGTCGGTGAGGTTGCCGGGAGCGTCCAGGGAAGGGCAATCCACCGTCAGCTCGAATGACTGGCCCACGTAGCGCACGTCGAGGAAACGCCGGGGCGTCATGTCGTCGGCGGGCAGAGCCTCGTCCAGCAGTTCGGCGCGGGCCAGTTGCTCCATCCCGCGAAACTCGGTATCCAGCCGGGCCTGGTCCAGGTCGTCGCCGCGCAGCATGACGGTGCGCGAGTAGTCCTTGACCACGTCGGCGATGGCGACGCCCAGGGCGGACAGGATGCCCGGATGCCCCGGCACCAACACGCGCGGGATGCCCAGCTCGGCGGCCAACTCGCAGGCGTGCATGGGGCCAGCGCCGCCGAAGGGAATCAGCGTGAACTCGCGGGGGTCGTAGCCGCGTTCCAAGGAGATGGCGCGGATCGCTCGTTCCATGTTGGAGTTGACCACCCGAATGATGCCCAGGGCCGTGTCGGTGGCGGACGCGTCGATGCCGGCGGCAAGGTCGGTCATCAACGTCTCGGCACGCTGTCGGTCAAGGGTCATGCGGCCGCCGAGGAAGCCGTCGGGGCGCAGGCGTCCCAGGGTCAGGTTGGCGTCGGTGACGGTGATGCGGTCGCCGCGACCGTAGCAGGCCGGGCCGGGGTCGGCGCCGGCGGACTGGGGGCCGACGACCAGCGCGCCGCCGGCGTCCACGCGGGCGATGGAGCCGCCGCCGGCGCCGACGGTGTGAATCTCAATCATCGGGACGCTGACCGGGTAGCCGCCGAGGTTGGCGGCGGTGGTCTCCTTGATGCGGCCGGGGCAGAGGGAGACGTCGGTGGAAGTGCCGCCCATGTCCAGGGTGATGATGTCGGGGTAGCCGGACTGGACGCCGGTGTAGAACGCGCCGACGACTCCGCCGGCCGGGCCGCTGAGGATGGTGCGGACGGGCTGCTCGGCGGCCAGGCTGGCGGTGATGCTGCCGCCGGAGGACTGCATGATGCGCAGACCCCGGCCTAATACGGATTCCAGCTGAGTGAGGTAGCGGGCCATCACCGGGCCGACGTAAGAGTTGACGACGACGGTGCTGGTGCGCTCGTACTCGCGGAACTCGGGCAGGATTTTCGAGGAGATGGAAATGAACGGGCTGTTGGGAAGCTCGGCGAGACGTTGGGCCAGGGTCTCCTCGTGGACGGGGTTGAGGAAGGAGAACAGGAACGACACGGCAATGCCATCGACCTCCGCCTCCCGCAAGAGCGACAGCAGGGCATCGACGGATTCGGCGGTGAGATCGTCGAGGATGGCGCCGGTGTAATCGATGCGCTCGGGGAGTCCGAAGCGGAGTTGCCAGGGAGACAGCGGTGTGGGCCGTTCCATGGACAGGTCGTAGAGGTCGGCGCGGTTCTGGCGTCCGATTTCCAGCACGTCCTCGAAGCCGAGGGTGGTCACCAGCGCGGTGCGGCCGCCCTTGCCCTCCAGCAGGGCGTTGGTGGCCACTGTGCTGCCGTGGATGAAGTCGGTGCCGGCGATGTCAACGCTGGTTTCGCTGATGCCGGCGGTGATGCCCTGGGAAGGGTCGGCAGGGGTTGAGGGAAGCTTGTGAACGGAAAGTCGTCCGTCCTCCAGGATGGCAATGTCGGTGAAGGTCCCACCGACGTCGATACCGACAATGGTGCGTGGCATAGGAGTAAGTTCAGCACCTCGCTTTGCTCGCGTAAGTAGCGTTCATTATATCAATCAAGGGGCGAGCACAAGGCGGAAGGCGACATGAAAAATCCGGGGAGTTCGTTCTCCCCGGATCGTCCGGTTCGATGGCCGCCGGCGCGTGGCCGGCTACGGTTAGTCTGCGGGGGACGGCGCCGGCTGGGCGGTTGGATCCTCGTGGCGCATCGGCGCGACGACGGTGTTTTCATTCTGCTTGCGGCGGATGAAGAACCGGGGCACGAGCACCCAGAGCGCGAAGAGTCCTACGAAAGCAACAGCGGCGGCGATGGGAAGCATGGTCAGTTTGTCTCCGTCCGAATCAGGTTGGTTGGTCAGTAGGTAGCCCGATTAGTCCGCAGCCTGCGGCGCGAACTCTTCCCGGGGCATGGCTGCCATAGGGTTGGACTCATTGTGGCGGCGGCGCAGGATGAACCGGGGCACGATGACCCAGAGAGCGAACAATCCAACGAAGGCGGCACCGGCGGCTATGGCAAGCATTTCAATCTGTCTCCAAGCGATTTGGGCGAGTCTGCCCGTTTCGATGGAGCGGATTATGGCGACCGGGTGTTACGCGGGTTTTGCACCAATGTTACGTCTGTGTAACCATTCAAATATGGCTCGACAGGCTCACCATGAGCGGAAAGCAAGGAGAGGCTGCCGAGCGGCAGGTCAGGCGCGGGATTCCACGCCAATCCACCAATGGCGACCTTTGCCCCGCCGCTTGCGCTGGTAGCCGCGGGCCCGGAGCTCCAGGCCAAACTTGCGTTGACTGTGAGCGAGGTATCCGTTGTCCAGGCACCACCTGGCGTAGGACGTGTAAAGGTCGCCGGCGAGATTCATCGCCCGGCTTCCCGTGGAGCAGGCGTTGGCTACGAAGTCGTCTACGGGACCCATTTCGGTGGCCTGGGACGCCACGGATATGCGCGGTTCCGGGGGGCCGTCCGGGGCGATCCAGCCGGCCGGGGCGTCGCTGCCAATGTCCTCTGCCAACGACCCGGACGGACGCAGCCGGCCAGACCCGCTGCCGTAGCCACCGACATCGTTGACAGGACTCGCGGACGGCATTTCCCGTGAGAAATGTTCCGCCATAAGCCCCAACAGCCCATAATTTCCAGACGACGCCGGCAATGCGACCGATATGTCGATGCCGTCCAGACAGTACGAAACGAACAGGGAAAGGTCCAGGTAACGGGCCAGACTGCCGAAGTGCCCCCAACGGATTTCCTCGCCGTGCAGGTTCTCCGCATCCAGGGCAAAATCCATACCGGGAATGGCGTAGGATTGGCGGAACTCCGGAGGTATGCGCCAGGTGGGGGCCATGAGGTCCAACGCGACGCTCTGGGCAATGAGGTAAGTGGCCGCGCGGGCATTCCAGAGATCGACGTCCGGTTGGCCGGCGGCGGGTGGAGGGTCGTGTGAGACGGAGCCGAAGACGGTTTCGGCCTCCCGTTGCGTTTGCATCGCCAGCAGGGCGAAAGCGCCGCGGACCTGGTTGCTCGTGGTACGCAGCAGGGACCGGTGGTCGCTAACGTATAGCGGCACATTTGACTCGTAGATTTGACCGCTTTCGGCGTTGAGTTCCGCGTTGCCGGGAACAAGGGTGGCGGTGATCAGACCCCGGTGCGACGCCGCGTACAGAGCCATCGCCAGGCACAGGTTCTCCCGGGCCAGCCGGACCCGTCCGCCTGGCATGAGGGCCGTTATTGACGGAGACGATGCCACGGTTGCTTGAACTGCTCATACAGGTAGGGGCGAATAATTATTCGCCCCTACGGAGTTGCGGCAAAGGCCACGACGCAAGTGGTCTAGGTGTTGATGTCCATGACCACCTTGATGACGTTATCGTCGCGCTGCTCGTACATGTCGTAGGCTTGCTGGATGTCGGAGAATCCGACGCGGTGCGTGATGAGTTCGGCGGGGTCGGCCCAGCCGCGATCGCGCAGGTCCACCATGTCCTGGATCTGGCTGATGGGATCGCCGCTGCGCGCGCCGGTGGTGGGGATGATGCGGGGCTGCTTGTCCATCCACAGGTTGTGCTCGATGGGCACCATGTGGTCGGTCTGGATGCCGAAGATGATGACCTGGCCGAACTGGCGCACGTGGCGGAAGCACTCGTTGAGCGCGTCGGGATAGCCGGCGGCTTCCACACAGACGTCGGGGCCGGCGCCCCGGGTGATTTCCATGACGGCTTCGTGGACGTCCTGCTTGTCCGGGTTGATGCGGTGGGTGGAACCCATCTGCTTGGATTTTTCCAGGCGGTAGTCCAGGGGGTCAACGACGATGACGTTGCGGGCGCCCATGCGGGAGAGGATCATGGTGAAGCTGAGGCCGATGCTGCCCTGGCCGAAGATGAGGATGTTCTGCTGGAGGGGGCTGCCCATCTGCCGGCAGGAATAGAGGACGGTGCCCGGGGGCTGGCACATGACCCATTCGTCCAGGCCGCCGTATTCGGGGAGCAGCGCCATGCGGCCGGGTTCGGAAAGCACGTAGTCGCAGAGGCCGCCGGTGCCCGGATAGGGAATCACGATGACGCGCTGGCCTTCCCGGAAATCGTCGGTCTTGCTGTCCACGATGACGCCGGCCAGTTCGTGCGCGCCCTTGCAGGGAGCCATGGGGTACTCGGACTCGTCGAGCACCGGGCCGTAGGTGTGGCGTATGTCGGAACCGCAGACGCTGACGGACTCCATTTTGACCAGAACCTGACCATCGACCGGGGCCGGCGTGTCAACTTCGGTGAACTCCCAACGCTTGGGGGCGACTAACTGGGCTGCTTTCATGTGAGGGCTGCTCCTTTCAAAAGGATGGCGTTTTGAGATTGAATGACGCGGCAATCATAGTATGCCCGGAATGGTTGGGCAACCCGGCGGGTTACTTGTCACCCAGTGGGCCGTGGAAGCGCGGCAGTATTTCCTCGCCGGCCTGTTCCAGTTGCTCCATTGATTCGGTGCCGGCGCAGAGGGGGCGGATGACGAACTTGAAGCCGCCGGCGTCGATGTAGTCCTGGATGAAATCACCGATCTGCTCGGAGGTGCCGATGGCGGAGAACTCGGTGAAGTGGGCATCGGGCCGCTGGCGGGTAATGAACTGCTCGGACTTCTCTTCGCCGGCCTTCTGGTCGTCGCAGATGTAGTAGCCGATTAGGACGCCGACGTGGTCCTCCTCGATCTCGCGGTCGTACTGCTGGGCGGTCTCGAAGACGATCTCGCGACCGGAACGAACCTCATCGGGCGTGGCGCTGGACACCAACCAGCCGTCGCCGACGCGGCCGACGCGGCGTGCGGCGGCGGGACTGCGGCCGCCGACCCAGACGGGAGGCGAGGGCTTGAGGAAGGTGCGCGGCGTTACCGACACGTTATGAGTGGTGAAGAACTCGCCCTCGTGGGTCACGTCTTCCTCCTCCCAGAGGCGGCGCATGAGGGTGATGGCCTCGTCGGTGCGACGGGCGCGGTCAGCCTTGGGGACGCCGCAGGCCTCGTATTCGTCGGGGTCCTCCTGACCGAGACCGACGGCCGGGAAGAACCGGCCCTGGGATAGCCAGTCCAGCGTGGCAACCTGCTTGGCCAGAACCACCGGGTTGCGCAGCGGCAGGGCCAGGACGCTGGTGCCGAACTTGAGCCGGTCGGAGTAGCCGGCGACCAGGGACAGGGCCACCATGGGCTCCAGGCTGAACCGGTCGCTGCAAATGCGGTCGCTGAGCCAGATGGAGTCGTATTCGTACTTGTCGCCCAGTTCCACCAGGGCGCGGAGGAAGTTGGGGTCGTCGCCTCCCTGTCCGAATGCGCCGGGGACGTAGCCGATGGCAACGCTCATGATGGTTGGCCTCCTGGGTGGATGGGGTTTTGGTATTGTAGCAAAGGGGCAATCAGGAGATTGGTTCCAGGCCGGCCTCGGCGCGGGCGTCGTTGATGTGGTCGAGGACGCGCATGCGCAGGGGCGGCAGTTCGTAGCCCAGGTCGGCCATCATGCGGCTGTTGTCCACCAGATAGACGTGGGGCACGGGCCGGCTGCCGGTGGTGATGCTGGCGTCGGGGATGTACGAGCGCACCATGTCGGCCACGTCGGCGATGGTGGCCAGTTCGCCGCCGCTGATGTAGATGTGGTGGTTCAGCTGGTCGGCCAGGGCGGCGCGGACGAAGATCTCAGCGGCGTCCTCGGCGTGGATCATGGGAGAGGCTTCCATGGGGTCGAAGTCCATGCTGACGGGCTGGCCGATGGCGGGCAGGGACATCATCAGGCCGCCGATCATGCCGGTCATGCCGGTAACGCGGCCGTGTCCGAACACGGTGCAGATGCGGATGCCGCGAATGTCGAGGCCGTGCAGCGTGCGGTAGCGGGCGGCGGCGAAGTCGTTGACGGCCTTGGTCATGCCGTACACGTTGATGGGCGCGGGCAGGTCGTCCTCGATCAGGGGCCGGTCGCCGAAGGTGTCCTGGACGCCGTACACGGCGATGCTGCTGGCGTAGATGACGCGCTTGACGTTGCCCCAGCGGGCGGCCTCGAAAACGTTGTTGCAGCCGTCGATGTTGACGGCCATGCCGGTGGCGGGACGGTCCTCGGTGTCCGGCGGCAGCAGTGCGGCCATGTGGATGATGCGGTCAACGTCATGGCGGTTGACGGCTTCCAGCAGGTGGTCCAGGCGGGTCACGTCGCCGCGATACACGGATATGCGGTCCATCAGTGGTTGCAGGTTGGCGCGCGGGGGAGCCAGGTCGAAGCAGACGACGTCCTCTCCCCGCTCGACGAGCTTGCGGATGATGCGGTTGCCGATGAACCCGGTGCCGCCGGTGACCATCACGGACATTGAATAACCTCCAGGAATCGCCGCCGGGGATGACTTGCTAAAGAAGGCGGCAAAAGATGGGCAGCATCATACCCGCATTCGTTATACCATAACAGCCGATGCCGTACTGTTTGGCGCGTTGCCCAGCAAACGCGGATCGGTTTGAACAAAAGTGACCGTTAGTTTCCGGTCGCTGGGCGCTCTCTATGGGCCTCGATCGCGGCGATGACATCGGCTGCGGTCTCGCCCCGGTCTTGAAGGTTGGGCGCCCATTCCCGGCCCGGGTGTAACGTGTCCCATCGGGAGCGGCGTTGGTTCCGCCGTCCGGCGCCTGGGGCATGATTGCCAAATCCATCGACAACTACGTTCCATATTGGTTGATACTGCGCGATCAGCACCTGTTCCGTTAGTCCAATCCACACCGGGTCAAGCACCAACCAACGGCAGCGAAAGTCGGCCAGCTCCAAGTTGTTTGCCGACTCAATTGATCCAGCATGTTCCTGCAGGCGGCTGTGGAGAACGTTGGTTGATGCCGGTGTACGTCCTTGTCTCCGCCCCGGTGGATCGGCCTTTCCTACGTAGATAGGCACATCCACCCCCAACCCGGCGTACGCGGCAAATGCTCCGGTATAGTGCAGGGTGTAAACCCCGTCGCCTTCAAAGACTTCGCCCGGTGGCAGCGTGTCGGCCGGGTATTCCATCAAGGCCCGGGCCGCGTTGCGGCCGAGTTCGTCAACGCTGAGCGGGTTGTAATCGCGCACCGATTATCGCTCGCACCTGGCGCTGTTGCGGCAGATTATCCAGAAGCAGTGCCGTTTCCTCGCGTGGTGAGCCGTCGCCCACTTCGTGGACACCATCGGGCCAGTTCGGACCTTGATGATAAGGTCGCAGACGGTGAATCCCGCCTCATCCGCCATGCGCATAAAGTCGCAGTGACTCCACTTTGAGCGGTGGCTGTTGACCATATCGGTGATCTTGGCGAGAAGCAGGCCGTCCGGCTTCAGAACTCGCTTTGCCTGGGCCAAGAACGGAGGGTAGAGATAGCTCAGGCTCCAATCATGTTCTTTGCCGCAAGCGACGGTCGCCCCAAAATCCTCATCGAATTTCTTGGTGCTCTTGTCGCGACCCTGCGGGCCAACGTGCGGCGGGTCGTAAACGACCGTGCCGAATGCAGCGTCCGGCACACCTGCCATTATCCGATTGTCGCCGACGATCATCGGCTCGTATTTTGGGTCGATGTCCATCGACACGACTTGCCGCGTCGAATTCTTCCAGAAACGCCCCCGGTTGTAAGTGGCGTCCAGGATAGGCTCCGGACTGATCGACGGGTAGAATTGCAACATGGTTTCAATCAAATCCCCGTCGCTGCCTTCCCAAACGCTGCTGATGGGCTGGTATCCCTGGCTGACCTGCGCATAATCAAAAAGCAAAACGGACACCCCTGTTCGGAAGTGCCCGTATCCTAATCCCTGCTGCAACGCGCTGGCAAGGGACAGACGTCACTAGTGCTTCAGGCACACGTCCAGACGCCAGCAATCAGGCAGAGATCAGCGGCTTACTCCTGTAGCAGCGCGACCACTGCGTCGCCTACTTGCTGGGTGCTGGCGGTTCCGCCGAGGTCGGCGGTGAGGATTTCGCCCTCGTTGAGGACGCGGAGCGCGGCGGCGTTGACGCGGTCAGCGGCGGCGGTTTCGCCGAAGTGGTCCAGCATCATGGCGACGGCGAAGACGGTGGCCAGCGGGTTGGCCTTGCTCTGGCCGGTGATGTCGAAGGCGGCGCCATGCACCGGCTCGAACATGGACGGGAAGCGCCGCTCGGGGTTGATATTGGCGCTGGGGGCCAGGCCCATGCTGCCGGTGACCACGGCGGCGATGTCGGAAAGGATGTCGGCGAACAGGTTGGACGCCACGATGACGTCGAAGTCCTCGGGCCAGCGCACCAGGTCCATGGCGGCGCGGTCCACCAGCAGCGATTCGGTCTGCACCTGGGGGTAGTCGGCGGCCACCTCGTCGAACACCTCGTCCCAGAACACCATGCTGAAGGCCTGGGCGTTGGACTTGGTGACGGACGTCACCTTGTTCTTGCCACCGCGCCGGACGCTGTACTCGAAGGCGGCGCGGATGATGCGCTCGGTGCCGCGCCGGGTGAAGACGCCGCTCTGGATGACGGTTTCGTGGGGCGTGCCGGGGTACAGCCGGCCGCCGACGGGGGCGTACTCGCCCTCGGTGTTCTCGCGGAAAATCACCATGTCCACGTCGCCGGCCGACTTGCCGGCGATGGGCGACTCGACGCCGGGATACAGCACGGCGGGCCGGACGCAGATGGCCTGGTCGAAAGCGCGGCGCATGGGCAGCAAGAGGCCCTGCAGGGTGACGTGGTCGGGAATGTCGGGGTCGCCCACGGCACCGAAAAGCACGGCGTCGTAGTCGGAGAGGCGTTCCAGGCCGTCCTCGGGCATCATGCGTCCGGTTTCCCGGTAGTAGTCGCTGCCCCAGGGAAACTCGGTGACGCGGAAAAAGAGGCCGTCGGACTGAATCGCCACGGCGTCCAGCACCTTGCGTCCCTCCGTGATGACCTCAGGGCCGATGCCGTCGCCGGCGATGACGGCCAGACTGTATTCGGGCATGGTTGCGCTCTCCTTGCCTGATGGTTTGGTACGGGCCGGATAGTTTGGTACGGCAGGCAATCTACACCGCGCGGCGGGGGTCTGTCCATTATGGTGGTGCTTGCAAGGGCGTTCTCCTTCGTGTTGGTGGTTCTACAGGCTCACCATGACAGGATCTCTAATCGCTTAGCCATGATCGCGTTATCAAATCAGCCGCCCAGCATGCACCGTCTAATGTTCAAACAGTTGCCGCCGCAATTCGTCCTGGTTGATTTCAAGGTACGCCGCAACCCTGGCCATGATCGAGTGCAGCGTACCGACTTTCAACGGGTTGTGGCGCGGTACTGACACGTGATGCTCCGGGCCTTTGAAATTGGTAACCAGCCGCATATGGCTGCCTCTTTGCCGAACCATCCGATAGCCGTACCGGCGGCGCAGTAGCCTAACCAGTTCGTCGCCGGACATATCCCGAGGCAGCATTACACTGCCACCACTTCGTCTTTCACGAGGCGCAGTCGGAGCGTTCCCGGCGCTTGGCCATCGTCGAAGTGGCACAGCACGGCGTCTTGCGCCATCAGCTTCAGTTCTTCCCACGAATCGCCCTGGGTGATGATGTCGTAGCCAATGGCCGCGGCGTAGTAGCCGCCTTCCTCTGCCTCGTGTACTTCAAAAACCACTTCGTCAAGCATGGCTGCCTCCTCTATAGCAAAACCACGTTATCAATCAGCCGCACTGACCCCAGCCGCGCTGCTGTGGCTATCATCGCCGGTCGTTCATCTAGGACGTTCAGCGGCGCCATCGTGGCGGCGTCTACTATGCTTACGTAGTCCACGGCGGATATTTGGGGTTCGGCTTGCAGGACTGCCAGCGCTGCCGCTTGCAGGCGGTTGGCGTTGCGCTCGCCCGTGTGCCACAGGGATTCGGCGGCGCGGAGGGCGCGGTACACCACCGGGGCGGCGGCGCGTTGCTCCGGCGTCAGGTAGGCGTTGCGGCTGCTCAGGGCCAGGCCGTCCGGCTCGCGGATGGTGGGCATGGTCACCACGTCAACGCCCAGGTTCAAGTCGGCGTTCATTTTGCGGATGACGGCGACCTGCTGGCCGTCTTTCTGGCCGAAGTAGGCGCGGTCGGGCCAGGTGATGGTGAACAGCTTGGCGACCACGGTGGCTACGCCGCGGAAGTGGCCGGGGCGGGCTGCGCCTTCCATGCCCTCGGCCACCGCGCCAGGCTCGATCCAGGTGTCGAACCCGTCGGGATACACCTCGTCCGGCAGCGGCGCAAACACCAAGTCGGTGCCCTGCGCTGACAGTAACTCCAGGTCTCGTTCCATGCTGCGCGGGTAGGTGGAGAAATCCTCGTTGGCGCCGAATTGGGTCGGGTTGACGAATATGGAGGCGGCCATGGTCGCGTTGTCCGCCCGCGCCTGCTGGGTCAGCGACAGGTGGCCCTCGTGCAGCGCGCCCATGGTGGGCACTAGGCCCAGGGGACGCGGCGTTTCGCGGCACAGGGCGGTCATTTCGGCGCAGGTGGTGATGACTTGCATGATGGTTGGTGGATTCCCGCCTGCGCGGGAATGACGGGGTTGATTATTCAGGAGGGAAGAGCTCGTCGATTTCGCGTTGCATGCGTTCCGCTTCGGCTTCGGGGATGGCGGCAACTGCGGTCATGCCGCCAGATATCGCCATGTCGGCGTAGAAAGACTCGTCGTAATCGCGGGGGCGGACGACTACCGGCATGGGGACGGCGTGGCCGAAGACCAGGGCCTGCTGCTTGCTGTCGAGACGGGCCAGCACTCCGCGCAACTGGCCGGCGTCGCGGGCGCCCATCAGGACGGCGTTCAGGTCGCGGTCGTCGTTGAGGGCGCAGGATAGCCGCGTTCCCAGTTGGCTCATCACCTCGGAGTCGATGCCGCTGGGCCGCTGGTCCACGATCATCAGGGTGACGTTGTACTTGCGCAGTTCGCGGGCGATGGAACCGAAGATGGTCTGCGACGCTACCTCCGGCGTGAGGAACTTATGGGCCTCTTCGATGAAGATTACCAGCGGACGCGGTTCGTCGCCCTGCCCGCCGTCGGCCAGTTCCTTGCGGCGCACCCAGGTCTCGTGGATGCGGCGGGTGAGCAGGTTGCTGACCAGCACGTAGGCGGCGGTGTTGCGCCCGTACTGCCCGAACTCCAGCACCACGTGGTTGCCGTGTTGCAGGTTTTCAATGATGCCGCCGGCGCTGCCCCGGCCCTCGCCCTTGTCGGCCAGGAACCCGAACCGGCTCCACGCGGACAGCCGGCGGTGGAGCGTTTGCAACGCCGCCAGGTTCACGCCCATTTCGTTGGCCAACTCGCCAACGTCGGGGCCGCCCAACGCCAGGAACGAGCGCAGCCAGTCGCCGCTGCCGTAGTGGCGCTCCAGGTTCCACGCGGTGGCTGCGGCAACCTCGGACAGGTTCAGCAGGTCTCGCAGCACCTCGATGTCGGCCGGCTCGATTTCGTCGTAGCCGATGCGCACCACGCCGTCGGGGGTGACGCCGCGTCGCCGGCTGCTTTCCTCGTCCAGCGTGAACGTGACCACCCGGCTGGGGAAAAGCTGCTTGAGGCCCTTGACCTGCCGGCGGCGGTCGTTGTCCTGGCCCTGCCAGCCGTATTCGCTCTCCATGTCGAACACCAGGGACACCGCCTGTCCGTCTTTGACCAGGCCGGCCAGCAGCATACGGGCGAGGAACGTCTTGCCGGATCCCGACGCGCCGAATACGCCAACCGAGCGGCTGGCCAGGGTGCCCAGGTCGAGGCGGATGGACGCCGCCTCCATGCCCTGCGGAGAGCCCAGGGCGAATGCGTCGTCGTCCTGCGCGCTGAACACCGCGTCGATGTCCGCCTGGGACGCCGCGTACACGGGGGCGAAATGCTCCGGTATGGTCTTGGCCTGCTCCGCCGAGCTTGCCGGCCCGATGCCGGCGTCCGAGTCCAGGGGCGCGGTCATGCTGGGCATCACCGACAGCTGCCCGTAGGCCAGGGTGCCGGCCATGACCTCGGCGGCGAAATCGCCCGCGCCGGCGTAAGTGGGACCGCCGGGCGGGAAATGGCGCACGCTATCGTCCACCGCGCGCAGTTCCAGGTCGGTGACCACCGCGAAGTACCGCTGCCGGCGGCCCACGATGGTGACGAACGAACCCACCGCGACGTCCTCCAGCGACGCATCCGCCGAACCGTCCAGCCGCACGTCCAGGCCCCGGGAGAGGGACCCGCCGACGACCACCCCAAGCCGGCGCAGCGCGCCCGGATTCTGTCCGTTGGGTGCGATCACGCCGTCATCTCGCGCAGAATGGCCTGCAACCGCTGCGGGTCGCGGGCCAATTCCGCCGCCAGCGTCCGGCCGGCCCGCAGGAGGAACCCCTGGCGGTCAAGCATCCCGGCGGCCGCCTGTCGCAGAAACCCGGCCAGCGCCGAATCGCCGGCCGGCGACCCATCGGCGAGGAACAGCCGCACCCAGCCAAGTTCACCGGCGAACGCCGCCGCTTCGTCGGCATCGCAGGCGAACACAAAGGCGTGCAGGTTGGGCGGCTGGGCCGGCAAACCGTACTGCACCGCCAGCCCGTCGCTGTAGCCAACCACCGTGCCGGCGAACCTGGTGGTCAGCATCGCCGAGAGTTGCGGATTGGCGGCGTAGATTTCGTCCTCGGACTCCAGAGACATTCCCCGGGGCGCAAGCGGACGGCTCGGGTCCAGCGGCTCGTGCCAGATTTCGCGCACCACCGCGTACACCGGCGGCGACCCGACCCGCAGCAACGCGCCCAGAGGCGGCGCGCCGTGCAACTCGTAGCACTGCGCCTCGATACGCTGCGAGTGCGAAACCGTCACCTCGCCCACGCGCTGCCCCGGCGTTATGTCCGTCATGGTAATCTCGGCCACCGCCAACCCTTGAGTTACCGGATTTTAGCACGCAGGCGCGACGGCGAGCGCGCCGCCCTTGCTAGGGTAGGGTGTCAGTGCTAAAATCAAATACTGTCGCCTGGATTTATTCGTGTCTCATGGCGACTACACCGTTCCCCTGTAGCTCAGTGGTAGAGCGGACGGCTGTTAACCGTTAGGTCGTAGGTTCGAATCCTACCAGGGGAGCCACTTCATCCGCTTGTTGCAATCCGGCCGGCGCGCCGGATTTTTCGTTAGTTGGCCGGGCGATGCCAGAGCGTCGGCGCGGCCCTGTGCTAGAATTGATACGTAATACCACCCCGATTCCAGGAGGACCTATGCGTTCCCGCCTTGCCAAAATCGCGGTCTCAACGGGACTGCTTCTAATCCTGAGCCTGTTCGTCATCGCCTGCGGCGGCAATGGCGACGCCGCGCCGACGGGCTCCGGCGGCAGCGCCGCTCCGGCGCAGAGCCAGCCGAGCGCGGCGAGCCAGGCGACTACCGCCGCTCCATCCCAGGATGCTGCGGCTCCGTCCGCGCCGGCGTCCGACGAACCTTTCCGCATCGGCGTCATGGAGTCCCTGACCGGTCCCGGCGAAACCTACGGCAACGTAGCGCTGCAAGCCAAGCAGTTGGCCGCTGACGAAATCAACGCCGCCGGCGGCATCAACGGGCGGATGCTGGAACTCATTGCCGAAGACTCCAAGTGTTCGGCACAGGACGCCATCACCGCCTATAACAAGCTGACCGACGTGGACGGGGTGAAGATCATCCTGGGCACTTCATGCAGCGGGGCCATGCTGGGCGCGGCGCCCCTGGCCGAGGCCGACGGCGTGATTCTCTTCTCGGGCCTGGCGACCAACCCGGATATCGCCGACGCCGGCGACTACATCTTCCGCACCTCGATGAACGACCTCCAGTTGGGCATCGACACCGGCGAGGTAATCTGGGCCGACGGCCACCGTCGCCTGGCCACCATCACCGAGACCACCGACTACGCCGAGGGCGTGCGCCGCACCACCGCCGAGCATTTCGTCTCCCTGGGCGGCGAGATTGTGGCCGAGGAACGCTACGCTTCGGACATTACCGACTTCCGCAGCCAGATCACCAAGATGATCGGAGCCAACCCGGACGCCATTCACATCGCCTCCCAGTCCGAGTTTTCCGGCGGCACCATCGTCAAGCAGATTCGGGAACTGGGTTACGCCGGGCCTCTCTACTCCGAGATCGTGCCCGTGGGCGCCACGGCGCTGGAAGTGGCCGGCGACGCCGCCACCGGCCTGAAAGCCGTTACCGCGGAACTGGACCCGGCTAACCCCACAGCGCAGGAAGTGCTGGAAAACTTCCGCGCCCGCTACGACTACATCACCCTGCCCTGGTACCTGGGCTCCGCCTACGACGACGTGCACATCGCCGCCGAGTGCCTGAAGCAGACGAACGACGACCAGGACGCCGACGGCTTCCGGGACTGCATGTACGGCATCACCTGGAGCGGCGCCATTGGAGAGGGCTACAGCTTTGACGACCGAGGCGAGGTTGTGGGCCTGTCCAACGCGGTGGTGGTGGTCCTGCCCCTGGACGAGCGCACCGAGGACAACCAAGGCTACCGCATCCTGGGCCAGGCCGGCAGCGACGCTGCCGTCGGCACCGCGCCCAT
>JAJDWF010000089.1 GCA_022825745.1 Dehalococcoidia bacterium
TGTAAAGACGTACTGGGTTTTCGACAATCCCGCTCATGCCGTTTTTTTGCCCCATCCCGTCTTGATTCCCTGCTGATGCCCCCTCCTGCCGGGGCATGCGCACGATCCATAACTGTCCATAGTCACCGGGCACCACTCCCAGCGGAAATCAGCCGTCCACCCCCACAGATGCGCCTTTACACCTTTGAGAAGAGACAGGCTCGTGGGTCGTCCAACGGCATTGACGTATTCCACAGTCAGGGAGGAAGGAACCGTTGAAATATCCGGTGTCGATTCAGTGCGTGCAGGTTATTTCTGTCTCGGCAGCCTCGGCGCACACCGTAGCCGCGGCGTATCGCGCAGAAGGAATGTCTGCGGGCCGCAACGGGATACGACTTGAGGAAGCGCCGCCGCGGCCGGCTGTTCAGCCGACCTCACGCCCTCGGTTTCCGTCTCCCCCAATGAACGCGGCCCGAAGATGAACAGAAGGCCCGCACGTTTGCCCAATTTTGGGGACGCCACTCTCCCTTTTGCGCCGCAAATAGGTGGTGACGATCGGGGGTTGCCCGGAAGACAGGGCTCCAGACCAGGTTGACCGTTCTTCGTATCGGGGACAAATGCCGGATTCTTCGGGCGGTCGGCCAAAGCGCCGGGCGGTCGGGGCAATACCAGCGATAGACCGGCCCTGCAGCCGCCGCGAATTCGCTTCTGCTGTCACGCTGGTATCCGAAGGCTTTGGTTAAGCCTGGTGATGTTCGACTCTTTGGGCGGTCTGCATGGCGGAGCAGATTGAGAGGCTCAGCAGGACGGATAGGTGACCAGAAACCCAAGTTCCGGGTTGCCGCAGAAGCAGCCTGGCCTTGATGGTGGAGGCGGCCTGGCGTTGACGTTCGGTTTGGAAACAGGGGAGAGAACAGCGGTAATGGACTGGCGCGAGAAGCACGTTGCCAGACCATTCCTGGGGGCTTCGCTTCGAGTCGGGTGCCAATGAGGCCCCCAGGTCAAATCCGCACTGTGTTGGGGTTTACACCTGAGTTGAGATAAGGAGGGTTTTGGGATGAAGCACGCGCAGAGAAACTATTTCCTGATGGCAGCGGTGGCAATCGCGTTGGTGGTGGCGGGTTGTGCCACCGACACGGGTCCCGCGGTAGAAATCATGATGGACCCGGATGCGCCGGTTACCGAAGCGCCACCCGTCTACGCGGTGGGTTCAAGCTGGACCTACGACCATACGGTAAATGGAGAAACCGTAAGGGCTACCAACACCATTGTTGAAAAACGGGAAATTGACGGACGCGAGGTTGACGTGCAAGCGAAATCCCCGCCAAACAGGGACCCAGGCGGTACGTGTGATGGCGCAAACGGCGATAGGTTTGACGCGGTGACCCACAATTGGATGGGTTGCCTGAAAGATGGGGAGATTCTCGGCTCGCTGAGTCCGCATAGTGGCCAGCTCGAGTGGCCCCTCGAGGTCGGCAAGAGTTGGCGGTTTCAGCGCACTTGGACGGACAACGTTAATCCCCAATGGTCCGGCCCGGGCTGGGAGGAGTTCACGGTTGTCGCCTGGGAGGAAGTAACCGTGCCGGCGGGAACGTTCATGGCCTACAAGGTCGTCCGCACCAAGACGAGTTGGCAGACCAAGAAGGAAGAAAACAGCATGATCTGGTATGCGCCGGAATTCGGAGGGAGTGTCAAGGGCGCGTCTGCTTACTACACCAACTCCGGATTGGTGGAAAACATGTGGGAACTGGTTAGCAAGGACCCGAAATATCCCGCAGAGTCCTGAGGAGATGGACGAACAGACCACGGGGAAGGACGAGGACAGGAATCAGCGGCAATGGACCGGCGTGGATGCAGTGTTCGCCGGACCATTCCTGGGGGCTTCTACACGGTCGGGTGCCAAGGAAGCCTCCAGGTCACATCCCCACGGGTCTGGGATTCACACCTGAGTTGAGAAAAGGAGGGTTCTTGGATGAAGCGCACGCAACGAAACTATTTCCTGATGGCATTGGTGGCGGTCACTCTGGTAGGAACGGGATGCGTCACCGATACGGGTCCTGCGGTGGAAATCTTAATGGATCCGGATGCACCGGTGACCGAAGGCCCAGGCAACTACGGCATCGGATCCACCTGGGTTATCAACCACACATTGAACGGCGAAACCGTGCAGAGGACCAGCACGCTCGTCGACCGGATACAGCGCAGAGGTCGTGAGGTCTACGTGCTCTCGGATTTGCCGCCACTCAGGGACCCGGGCTTCCCATGCAATGGGGCAAACGGCGCCATGTTTGACGTGATGAATGACGGCTATATTGCCTGCCTTCAGGATGGACAGATATTGTCCTCGGTCACCCCATATCATGGCCGGTACGACTGGCCCCTAGAGGTCGGCAAGAGTTGGCGAACGAAGTACTTCTTTACGGACAAGGTTATACACCCAGACTGGTCGGGCGCGGGTTGGCAGGACTGGACGGTTGTCGCCTGGGAAGAAGTCACGGTGCCGGCCGGAACCTTCATGGCCTATAAAGTTGTCCGCGCCAAGGGTAACTGGGAGACATCGACCGAAGACGTAGATATGGTCTGGTATGCACCGGAAATCACAACGACGATCAAGGGCGTTTGGCATCGCTCCCCCAACGACGGTTATGGAGGCGCGGAACACACGTGGGAGCTGGTCAGCGCGGATCTGAAGTAATCGCTGCCATTAGCGCCTCGCTCGACAGCGTTGTCGTGATAGATCAGGGAACCGAGGCCGTCCTGGGCAATCCGGGGCGGCCTTCTTGTTTGCAGCGAAATTCGAAATAGCCCCCTTATCGGAAGTTGTGAGATAAGTGCCTACGGTGGTTTCTGTTCGTGGTACCACCTACCGTCTCGGCCCAAGTGTCTTGCGCCCGTAACGCCTTACAGATAAACTGCCGCGCGTCGAAGCGGCGGGTATCAAGACAAGGAGAGCAAGGCGAATGACGACAGCGGCACAGGCTTACCGGGAAGAACGCATGGCGCTTGCGGGCACCGAGTTGTACCTCTTGAAGGGGGGCGAAGGCCGGCCCCTCCTGGTGCTGCACGGTGCCGAGGGGCCCGAGGGCTGGCTACCGTTCCACGATGCCATGGCGGCCAAGGCGACCGTGCACGCGCCGGCGCATCCGGGCTACGGCGAGACGGCGCGACCGGACTGGCTGGAAACCATTGCGCACCAGGCGGTTTTCTATCACTGGTTCATCGAGCGGGCGGGTCTGGCGGGACTGGATGTCGTCGGCTTCGGCATCGGCGGCTGGGTCGCCGCGCAGATGGCCGTCACGTGCCCGCAGAATCTGCGCCGCCTGGTCCTTGTGAATGCCGCCGGTATTCGCCCGCAGGAAAGCGAAATCCTCGACATCTTCATCATCCCCTGGAAACAAGTAATCGAACGCGGTTTCTACGACGCCGAGGCGTGCCCGGAGTATCACCGGCTATACGGCGGCGAGTGGCAGGAGTTCGGCGGTCCGCGCGAGGCCGGGCGCACCATGTCCATCCGCATGTGCTTCCGGCCCTTCATGTACGACTCCTCGCTGCCGGGCATGCTGGGCAAGGTGACGCTGCCGACTCTGGTGGTGTGGGGTGCAGACAACGCCATCATCCCGCCGGAGTGTGGGCGGTTGTATCAACAGGCCATCCCCGGCGCCACCTTACACGAGATCGAGCGTTGCGGACACTGGCCACACTTCGAACGACCCGAGGAGCTTGCCGGCGTGATCCAGACGTTCCTGGCCCAATAGAGGCGTATTCACGTCTGCCTACACCGTACCCACTACCGTAAGGAGCGCTTCATGGCCCCCACCCAATACTACTATTTTACCGAGCAACCCTACACCGGTTACGACCCCGCGGTGCAGGAAGACCACCCTGCCCTGCGTCTCACCCTGCCGAACAGCCTGTACGATTCCGAACTGGCCAGCGAACTTTACAATCGCTACCACGACGAGTATCAGGTGGCGGACGAAGTTGGCTTCGACGGCATCATGATCAACGAGCACCACACGGCGCCGTTTTGCATGCAGGCGTCGATCAACATCACCGGCGCGGTGCTGGCCAAGATCACCCGGCGCGCCAAGATCATCATGCTGGGCAATCCCCTGCCGGTGGTGGACAACCCGCTGCGTC
>JAJDWF010000100.1 GCA_022825745.1 Dehalococcoidia bacterium
GCCTGGAGCAGAATGTTGCGCTTTTCTTCCTCGGCCTGGTTGATGGTGGATGCAGCCTCCTCTCGACTGCGCTGGAGTTTGTTTCCGTCTTTCTTGGTAGATAGCAGCAGCCAAACCACCGCTGCTATGCCTGTTGCCAGCCCTGCGGCCGCCAGGACGGACAGGATAACGGTTATCATAGAACCTCCTCAGTCCGTCCGGGCAATGCCCGGGATTTTTTTGCCCTGTATTTATCGTAGTGTTGACGACGGGCAAAGTCAAGGAAGGGTAATCAAGATTCCATTTGCTATTAGCGTCGGATGCCGGTAACATTTATGGTACTGGCGGCGATGACATCGGCCGCCTGAAAACACCGCGGGGGTAGAAATGAGTTCGAGCTACATTGGCAAGGTCGATAAAGCGCGCAAGTACGCCGAGGAACCGGACCGGGTGAACATTCACACGTTTGAAGCGTCATTCGTCGGGAACCACAACACGTACCGAGTGAAGTATCACAACGGCGAGTGGCAATGCGAGTGCGCGTTTTTCGCAACCCGTGGGGTGTGCAGCCACATTATGGCCTTGCAGCGTATGCTCGATGAGATGCTGGCGCGGCAGGCGGAGCATGAAGAAGCGGCCGTCTGATCCGGGCCGACCGATTCGTTCGCGAAACGCCGGGGTTCGAAAGGACTCCGGCGTCGTTTTATGCCAGGTGGGCTACGGGTGCTCGCGGAAAATCAGGCAGGCATTCTGGCCCCCGAATCCGAAGGCGTTGGAAAGCACCGTTGAGACGTCCGCGCTGCGGGCTGCGTTGGGAACGTAGTCCAGGTCGCATTCCGGATCCGGGTATTCGTAGTTGACCGTGGGGTGGATTTTCCGGTCAACGATAGTCTTGACGCAAGCGATGGCTTCCAGCGCGCCGGACGCTCCCAGTGAATGGCCGATCATGCTCTTGGTGCTGCTGATCGGGATGCGGTAGGCATCGTCCCCGAATAGGCGCTTGACCGCCACGGTTTCGACGGCGTCGTTCAAGGGAGTGGAAGTGCCGTGCGCGTTGATGTAGCCCACGTCTGAGGGAACCAGTCCGGCGTCGCTGATGGCGTTGGCCATGGCGCGGGCGGCGCTGGCGCCGGATTCCTGGGGCTGAACCAGGTGGCCGGCGTCGGAGGTTGCCCCAAACCCGGAAAGCTCGCACAGGATAGATGCCCCGCGAGCGATGGCACGCTCACGCTCCTCGAGCACCAGCACGCCGGCGCCCTCCGCCGGCACGAAACCGTCGCGCTCGGCGTCGAAGGGCCGGCTGGCGCGCTGGGGTTCGTCGTTGCGGGTACTGAGGGCGCGCATGACGGCAAAGCCGGCGAGACCAAGCTGGCTGATGCCGGCCTCGGCTCCCCCGGCCAGCATCACGTCCGCCAGGCCGTGGCGAATGGCCTGCAATGCCTCGCCGATGGCGTTATTGGACGCGGCGCAGGCGGTGGTAGCAGTGGAATTGTAGCCGTGCGCGCCCACGTACTGGCTGACGTTGGCCGCCGCCATGTTGGGCAGTACCATGGGGAAGAAAAAGGGCGACATTCTCATACCGCCCCGGTCGGCCAGGATGCGGCAGTTTTCCTCCAGGGTCGGGAAGCCACCATTGCCGTTGCCGAGCAGAACGCCGACACGGTAGGGGTCTTCACCGGAGATATCGAGAAACGCATCCGTCACGGCCTGTATCGCTGCGGCTACGGCCAGTTGGGAGAAGCGGGCCATGCGGCGGGCCTCGCGACTGCCGATGTAATCGGTCGGATTGAAGTCGTCGGCTTGGCCGGCGATCTGGCACGGATAGTCGGTCGGGTCGCACAAGGTCATGGGGCCGATGCCAGATTGCCCGGCGAGCAGGTTGTCCCAGAACTCGTCAGCGGTGAGGCCGAGCGGGGTGATTGCGCCGAGGCCGGTGACGACCACGCGGCGGCGTTGGTTATCAGTCATGGGGGCTATTTTACATCCGACGATGCGCCTTAACGCAGGTCAGGCGGCAGCAGGTCGGGGTAGGTTTCGGGTTCGATACCGAGAACCGCTTCGCGGGCCTCGGCGGCAACGAAGAGGGAACCGGTGACCAGAAGCAGATCGTTTGCGCCGGCGTCGCTGATGGCGGCGTCGATAGCGGCGTCAACGGAAGCGACCCGGGTAATGCGGTTTGCCGGATAGCCGTGGGCCGCAAACTCGTCCACGATTTCGGCAGGACGCATGGAGCGGGGATGTCGAGAGCGGGCGGCGATCACACGGTCGGCGCGTTGGGCCAGCAGCTCAACCATAGCGGACACGCGCTTGTCCCGGGAGAATCCGGCCACGATGGTCAATTTTTGGTGGGGAATACTGCTCTTCAGGGTGGCCAGGACGGTGGCCACGGAATGGTCGTTGTGAGCGCCGTCCGCCACGATCAAGGGGTTGCGGCGCAGAACTTCCAGCCGAGCCGGCCACTGCACGGACGACAGGCCGGAGACTATGGCGTCGCGCTGGATTGCATACCCGGCGTCGGCCAGGGTTTCCACGGCAGCTACCGCGACGGCGGCGTTGGAGCACTGGAAATCACCCAGCAGGGGCAGCAGCAGATGGTAGGTGCCGCGGTCGGTGCGAATCGTTATGTCCTGGCCGGCGGCGGACACCGATCCGACCTTCCAGCTCGCAGCGGCGGCAACGGGAATGAGCAACGCGGACTGCGCGGTAGCGGCGTCCTTGATGGCGGCCATCGCGTCGGGGAACTGCGGCGCCACAACCACCGGAACGCCCGGCTTGATGATGCCGGCCTTGTCGGCGGCGATCTCGGCGATGGTGTCGCCGAGGATGGCGGTGTGGTCGAGACTGACCGGGGTGATGACGCTGACCGCCGGGGTAACCACGTTGGTGGCGTCGAGGCGGCCGCCCAAGCCCACCTCAATGACGCTGAAATCGGCGTCGCTATCCGCAAAACAGCGGAAAGCCATGGCGGTCAGGAACTCAAAGAGGGTTGCCGGGCCTGCCTCCGGGTCAGCGGCGTTGGCCAGGTGGTGCGGCCAGACGGAGGCGGTCAATTCCGCGAACGTGGAGGGTGAAACCGGCTCGCCGTCAAGGCGGATGCGTTCGCAAAACGAGTGCAGGTGAGGGGACGAGTAAAATCCGGTGGTATGGCCGGCGGCGCGCAGAATCGCTTCGATCATCGCGGCGGTGCTCCCCTTGCCCTTGGTGCCGGCGACGTGAACGATCCCCGGGCGACGATGGGGGTTGTCCATGCGTTCAAGCAAACGACTGACGTTGCGCAGGTCGTAGATGCGCTTCTGGCGGGGCAGGGCGGGAGCGCTGCGTTCGTGGTCAACGAGAGACAGGAGCCGGGCGATGGAATCCTGGTAGTTCATGGGCGGGGTTAACTCAGTCCAAGATTCGCGCGCAGGGCTTGGCCGAAAGTCATGGCCTTGACGTGGTCGATGTTGCCGGCAAACGTCCGGGGGCGGAACCCAAAAACACGCTCCACGGAATCGGGTTCGGCGACGTTGCGCAGGGTAATCAGTTGCAGCATGGCGCCGTTGATGGGCGCTCGCGGCGTCAGCATCTCCATCAGCGCAATAGGGAGACGCATTTTCCACAACGGAACATTCACCAGGAGTCGCCGGCGGCCCATAACGCGGGCTACCGCGCGGATGATTTCGTTATACGACAGTTGTTCAGGGCCGCCGATTTCCACGGTGCGGTTGCCGCGTATGTTGCCGCTCAAGGAAAGGGTCACGCACCTGGCCACGTCCTCAACGTGAATCGGCTGCAGGCGATTGTTGCCGGAGCCGATCACCGGAGTAATGGGGAGCGAACGGACCAGCGCGGCGATTGCGTTGGTAAATTCATCCCCCGGCCCGAAAATCAGCGAAGGGCGGATGATAGCGTAGGGCAGGCCACCGTTAACGACCTCCTGCTCGCCCAGCCACTTGGAGTGGAGGTAGCGCAGGCGCGGAACATTCGCGGCGCCGACGGCGCTGAGATGCACGAACCTACGGACGGAGCCGGCTTCCCGGGCCGCCGCAACGACGTTGGCGGTTCCCTGCCGGTTGATCGCCTCGAACTGGCGTGGGCCGCCGCGGATCACCGCCACCAGGTGAATCACCTCGGAGATGCCGCGGCACGCTTCGGCCAGGGCGTCCGGGTCGGTGACGTTGCCATAGCAGACGTCGGTGGGAGGCGTCTGCAGGACACTCTCGCTGCCCGGGCTGCGAACCATGACGCGCACTTCGTGGTTCGTCTCAAGCAACTGCTGGACCACGTGGCGGCCCAAAAACCCGGTGGCGCCGGTTACGAGGACGGTCATAAGGATGCTCGCTGGGCGTTGGAGATAGACGGGTGATGTGGTGATTCAAGTATAGCATTGACCCGGAACCGGGCCGGTTGGGATATAGTGACCAAGTCGGACTAACCGGAAACGTCGCCGGGAAACACAGGTGGAATATGGCATCGGACACAGCGAGAGACAGCATCGAACTTCACTTCGGGGCCAGCATGGCGTTGCCGGCCGATCGCACCGTGGAACAGGCGCGGTTGATGGAAGACCTGGGCTTTGAGTACATGGGCGCCGGCGAGCATTTCATGCGCGGCCGGCCGCCGGGGCCGACGCACGCGGCCCTGCCCCTGCTGGCGGTGGCCGCCGGAGCCACGGAAAGGTTGCGAATCCTGACCTCCGTGGCCCTGGCACCCTTTTACCATCCGCTGATGCTGGCGCGGATGACGGCGACGCTGGATATCGCTTCGGGCGGGCGGCTGACGCTGGGCGTGGGCGTGGGGGGAGAGTTCCCCATGGAATACGAGAACGCCGGCATCGACCTGCGGGGTAGAGGACGGCGGACGGACGAATGCCTGGACGCGCTGCGACGCCTCTGGACGGAAGACGACGTGACGATGCGCGGGCGGCACTACACGCTGGATGAGGCCGCCATCAACCCCAAGCCGGCGCAAAAGCCACACCCGCCGGTGTGGGTGGCCGGACGCCGGGACGCGGCGATGCGGCGAGCGGTTCGCTATGGAGACGGATGGCTGCCGTACTTTTACAGTCCGGAGCGATACCGGGACAGCGTGGCCAAGATTGGCGAGTTCGCCGCCGAGGAAGGGCGCGACCTGGCGGGATTCCAGTGGGCGTTTTTCCCGTACATCAATATCGCGCCCACCGAGGAGCAGGCGGCCAGGACGGCGGCGGAGTCTCTGGGCAACCAGTATCTCTACGGCGGCGAGTTCATCAACATCGTGCGACGCTACTGCCTGCTGGGGACGCCGAAAATGTGCATCGACCGGCTGCAGGAGTACATTGACGCGGGGGCGCGCTACATCGTGTTCAGCATCGCCGCGCCCCGCGAGGACCGGCGCCGGCATCTGGAAGTGATCGCCAAGGACATCATGCCGCACTTCCAGGAACGGTAGCCGGGCGACCCGCTCCGGCTAACCGGAGTGGTTTGACACCTGGGGATTGGCCGCATACCATGTTTGCAGTGGTCGTGCTACACGGGGAGCTGGCGGTGCCCTATACCCGCAACCCGCCACAGCGGGGTGGAATTCCTCTCCGAGGCGAGGCGCAAGGGCCAATTTCCCAGGGAATGGTGTTGACGGCCGGGTCCCACGCGGCGCAGGCTCGTGAACTCCGCCAGGGCTTGACGGCAGCAACGGTAAGCGATGTCCCGCGGGCGCCGTGGGAGCGCCTGGCCCGAGCCAGTCCCGACGATATGCCCCCAAGCTGTAGTCAACGGGAGGTGCTCGGCCACTTTTTCCGTTCCATGTCTGCCCAACCCACAACGCTAACCACCAACCGCCGGCCGCGTAAATCGCTGGGGCAGCATTTTCTGGTTGACCCCAGGGTCGCCAACCGCATCGTGGCGGCGGCCGACCTCGGGATTGGGGATACGGTGTTGGAAATCGGCCCGGGCAACGGCGTGTTGACCCGCCGGCTGGCTGAACGGGCCGGGCGCGTGGTCGCAGTGGAATTGGACCAACGGCTGGCGGCGGAGTTGCCGGGCCGGCTGGGAATGCCCGAGAATCTTGAAGTCCATCACGGCGACGCGCGGACGGTAGCCATCGAGGACTTGGTGGGCCTGGGAAATCCGTACAAGATGATTGCCAACCTGCCCTACTACGCGGCCGCCCCCATCATCCGGCGGTTCCTGGAATCGGAGCAATCCCCCGACGTGATGGTGGTCATGGTGCAGCGGGAAGTCGGAGAGGCGATGACCGCCAAGCCCGGAGCGATGACGCTGATGTCGGTGGCGACGCAGTTCTACGCAAAGGCGTCGGTGGTGGCGCAGGTGCCGGCGCGCGCCTTTCGCCCGCCGCCCAAGGTGGCGTCCACGGTGGTGAAGCTGAGCGTTCTCGACACGCCGGCGGTTGCCGTTGAGGATATGGCAAGGTTTTTCGCGTTGGTGCGGGCCGGGTTCGCCGCGCCGCGCAAGCAGCTGCGCAACTCGCTGGCCCAGGGCACCGGCGCGCGCGCGGAGGCCGTGAGCGCGACGCTGGACGACGCCGGTATCGACGAGACCCGGCGGCCGGCGACGCTTACCATCGCCGAATGGGGCGCGCTCTATGCCGCCTGGCCCCCGGACGCGCCGCGCAGCAGGGCCAGCTGATGGCAGTCGATACGCTGTCCATGCCGGCATACGCCAAGGTCAACCTTTCGCTGGAGGTGATCGGGCGCCGGGATGACGGCTATCACGAGGTTGCAACCATCCTGCAAACGGTTGACCTGGCCGACACGGTAACGCTGCGGCCGGCGGACGGCCTGACCGTTGCGTGCGATGATACGACGCTATTCGGGGAGGCCAACATCGTTTGGGACGCCGCCGTTGCCCTGGCAATTCACGCGGGCGTCGGGCCGAATGCCCACATCACGATTGAGAAACGAATCCCGGTGGCCGCCGGGCTTGGCGGCGGTTCATCAGATGCGGCGGCGGCCCTGCGCGGCCTGAACGTGCTGTGGGGGTTGAACCTGCCGGATGCGGAGTTGGCTTCGGTGGCAGCAAGCCTGGGTTCCGACGTGCCGTTTCTGCTGACGGGAGGGGCCGCGCTGGGAACCGGCCGTGGCGACCGACTCAAGCAACTGCCGGCGTCAGATACCACCCACCTGTTGCTGGTAGCTCCAGGTGGAACCATCTCCAGGAAAACGCCGACACTCTACGGCGCGCTGACCCCGGACGACTACTCCGACGGAGCGCAAACCCGCCGGCTGGCCGACTCCGCCGCCCTGACAGCCGCGACCCTCACCAGCGACTCATGCCGCAACGTGTTCACGCGAGCGGCGCTGGAGATCTTTCCGGGTCTGAGCGACGTATGGGAAAGAGTGGCGGCGGTGACCAGGTTCCCTCCCTGCCTCTCGGGCGCCGGGCCGGCGTTTTTCTGCATGCCGTCCGACGAAACTGAACAGGCGAAAGTTGTGGCGGCGTTGCAGAATACCGGGGCAACCGCGCACCTGGTACGAACGATAAATCCGGCGCACGCCGTATAATGTTGACTCCAAAATTTACCGGGAACCGAATTTCATGGACATTCTCGCTGTAATCAACATACCGTTTGACCCCGACATCATCCGAACCGCTGGATTCATCCTGTCGTGGCACGGGTTCTTTACCTTCGTCGCGGTAGCCGTCGCCGTTTATCTCACCTGGCGCTGGGGTCGCAAGGACGGCCTGGACGGCGACGCCATACTGTCGGTGTCCACGTGGTGCATCATCGGCGGGATCATCGGGGCGCGCGTGCTGCACGTGATCGACTTCTGGGACGACGTGTACCAGTACGACCCGGTGCGAATCGTCCAGTTCTGGAACGGCGGCATCGCCATCTTCGGAGCGTATCTCGGCGGGTTCGCCGGCGGCGCCATCTACATCACGATGCGCAACGCCGACTGGCTGCACCGGGTGTGCGACAACGGCGGGCTGCGGTGGACGGGCCTGCATCGCCCCTTTCCACAAATCCCCTCCGTGGCGCACCTGGCGGACATCGCGTCGCCGGCCCTGCTGATCGCGCTGGCCATCGGGCGCATCGGCGACGTAATCAACGGCGAGCACTGGTCAAGCTTCACCGATCTGCCGTGGGGCTGGGTCTATACGGACCCGGACAGCTTCGGCTACGGCCGGCCCGCTTCGCACCCGGCGGTGGCCTACGAGCTGATCTTCTGCCTGGTCTGGGCAGGCGTACTCTGGTTGATGCGGGACCGTATCCGCCCCCGGGGAATGCTGTTTGCCCTGTTCTTCGCCGGCTACTCGGCGGGCAGGTTCTTTATATCGTTCCTGCGCGAGGAGCAGAACACCTACGTATTCGGGTTCAACGAGGCGCAACTGGTGGCGCTGGTGATAATGCTGGTGACGGTTCCCCTGCTGATTTACCGGGCCCGCCTGGTGCGGCCGGCGCGTGGGGAACGGGGCAGCGCCGACTAAATCACTATACCGCCGGCCGCAGATCCTCGATACGTAGGTAAGTGCGGCTCTCGCCGCGATACCTGTCCTCGGCGAGCTGGAATACCAGGTCCACGGCGTTGTACCCGCCCCAGTCGGCCCCGTGGTTCCACGACAAAGCATCCACGCTGCGACCGCCGCTGGAAACATTCAACTTGAGGTGCTGACCCTGAGCGCCCACGTATCCCCAGTTCAGCACCTGCGCGCGACGCGTCAGGAAAACGGGAGTGGGGTTGTCTTTGCCAAAGGGTTCCAGCTGAGCGCAGAGCGCAGCCAGTTGCGGACTCAGCAACTCGTCCAGAGCGCCTTCGGCGTGGATTTCCAGCACGGGCTCAGGTTCAAATAATCCCATATCGGACTTGGCGATTTCCTGGAGGCGCTCGGCTACCTGCTCGAATTGATCATTGCGAACCGTGAATCCGGCGGCGGCGGCGTGTCCACCGTAGCGGACGAGGAGGTCGCGGCACTGTGCTATGCCTTCTATAAGGTTGAAGTTGCCGGGACTACGGGCACTGGCAACCAGATGGTCGGCATCAGCGCGGGCCAGGGCCACGGCGGGACGGTTGAAGGTTTCGGCCAGTCGTCCGGCGATCAGGCCGTTGATGCCGGGTGTGTATGCGTCGTCGCTGGAGATAATGATAGCGGGGATGGAATCCTGCCCGAGGACCCGGTCGATGGCGATCTCACAAGCGCGATCCGTGAGGTCTCGCCGTTGCGTGTTGTATTTTTCGAGCTGCGCGACCAGGCCTTCGGCTTCCCCCGTATCCTGAGTCAACAACAGCTTCAATGAAGTTTCCGGGTGGGCCATCCGTCCCGATGCGTTGAGGCGAGGAGCGATCCGAAAGGAGACATCCTCGGCGCGGACCGGGCGGCCTTCCAGGTTGACCCGGCGGAGCAAAGCGCGCAGGCCGGGGCGACGGGTTGCGCCCAGGGTCGCCAATCCCCGCTGCACCAGGTAGCGATTCTCGTCGCGCAGGGGAACCAGATCTGCCACCGTGCCGAGGGCGGCCAACTCCAGCAGCGACGGATCCCCGGCTTCACCCACGTAATCGAGCAAGGCGCTGGCCAGCTTGTAGGCGATGCCGGCCCCGCAAAGCTCCGGGAAAGGGTACACGTTGCCCGGCATCCGGGGGTTCACGATGGCGAGGGCATCGGGCCTGCGTTCGGGTGGGGTATGGTGGTCGGTGATGATAACGTCAGCCCCGAACCGCATGGCATTAGCGATTTCGTCGGCGTCGCTGACTCCGCAATCAACCGTCACGATAAGGGTGGCTCCCTGGTCAACCAACCGCTCCACAGCGGTCGGCGTCATCCCGTGCCCTTCATTCACCGGATGCGGCAAATACGGGACGACGTTCGCGCCGAGCCGGTCCAGGGTCTCAGTGAGTATGGCGGTTCCGGTGATGCCGTCAACGTCAAAGTCGCCGAACACAGCCACCGTCTCGCCGGCATGAGCGGCAGCGGCCAACCGGGGCAGGGCCGCGTCGATGCCGGCCAGCAAGTTGGGCGGGTGCGGCAGCCCGGCTGGGTCGAGAAACTGCTCCAGGGCGCGGCGGGTTCCGATGCCGCGGGACAGGAGCAACTGAACGGCGGGAGCGGGCAGGTCGGGGGGCAACCTGTGGCCGTCCGCCGGAGGGGGCGGGAGCCACCGTTTTGGAGGCGGACTCGTCGGCTGCGTCGTCACAAGCCGGCGCGCGCCAGGACTATCACCGAATTGTGGCCACCGAACCCGAAAGAGTTGCTGAGCACCACGTTCAGATCAGCCGGGCGCGCGGCGTTGGGCACGTAGTCCAGATCGCATTCGTCGTCGGGATCGTCCAGGTTGATGGTGGGGGGCATAATCCCGTTGCCCAGGGCCACGGTGCACAGGGCGGCTTCCAGTGCGCCGCCGGCGCCCAGCAGATGACCGGTCATGCTCTTGGTGCTGCTCACCGGGATGCGATACGCCTGGTCGCCCAGAGCCAGCTTCAACGCCTTGGTTTCGTGCCAGTCGTTCAGGGGAGTCGAGGTGCCATGGGCGTTTAGATAGTCAACATCGGAAGGCGAAAGTTGGGCGGCGTCCAGGGCGGCGGTTACGGCAGCGGCGGCGCTCTGACCGGTGGGGTTCGGCTCGGTGAGGTGGTGCGAGTCGCTGGTGGCAGCGTAACCGCGCAGTTCGGCCAGCGGTTCGGCTCCCCTGGCAGCCGCGTGGTCGGCGCTTTCCAGGACCAGCACCGCCGCGCCCTCGGCCAGCACGAAACCGTCGCGGCTCCGGTTGAAAGGTTGGCTGGCGCGCTGGGGATGGTCGTTCTGGCGCGACAGGGCGCGCAGGGCGTTGAATCCCGCCACGCCCAGGGGGGTTATGGGCGCTTCGGCGCCGCCGGCGAGGACCACGTCGGCGCGGCCCTTGCTGATGAGTTCCCAGCCGGCTCCGATAGCATCGGCGCCGCTGCTGCAGGAAGACGTGATGCAATAGTTCGCGCCCATGGCCCCGGTCACCATGGAGACCTGCGCGGAACCCATGTCGGCCAGCATCATGGGGATGAGGAAGGGAGAGACGCGCCGGGGGCCGCGTTCCAGCAGCACCTTATGCTGCTCGGTAAGGGTGGACAGGCCGCCGATTCCGCTGCCGATGATGACGTGGACACTGTAACGGTCCATCTCGCGCGGTTCCAAATCCGCCTGACGACAGGCTTCCTGGGCGGCCACGGCGGCGAACTGGGCGAACCGGTCCATGCGTCGGGCGTCTTTCCGCTCCAGGTAGTTTTCCGGGTCGAAGCCCTTGACCTCCGCGGCGAAGCGAGTGTCGAAGGTTTCGGCGTCGAAGCTGGTGATGTAGTCGATGCCCGACCTGCCGGCGGACACGGCGTCCCAGCTATCGGAGCTGTTAAGCCCCAACGGGCTGACCATGCCGAGGCCCGTCACCACCACCTTTTGGCCGGAAGAACCGTTGACGGTCATTCTAACGGGCCCGGTTGGGGTTGCGGCGCTGGTGGGAATCGAGCACGCCGTTCAGCATTTCGGTGACTTCGCCGATGCGGGCGGTAATGCCGGCGGCGACGTCCTTGCTGCCGGCGTCGGCCCGTTCGGAGTAGTTGCGCAACGCCTCGGAGGTTTCGTTGATCCGGGTCCTCAGGTTGTCCATGAAGTCGGCGCCCATGTTGGAGAGAGGCTGGCTCACGGAGCGAAGGGTATCGGCCATTTCGGTGACCTTGCCGTGGATATTCTCCTCGAATTCCTTGCCGGCCTGCTGGACCTGGTGGGACCAGGCGCGCATGGTCTCGGTAGTTTCGGACAGGTCCTGCACGCTGCGGGCCTGGCGCATGCGGTAGTTGCCCAGGATGCGGAAAATGCGGCCGTAAAGGTCGTCGATGGAGGTGAGCTTGGAATTGTACTTGTCGAACAGTTCACGGCTTTCGGCCATGGTCCAGCGTTCGTCCTCGTGGACGAACTGGCGGCCGGTATAGAGTTCGTAGGGGCGCATTTCCCCTTCCTGCAACGGTTGGCCGTCGCCGTTCAGGGGCTTGAGGCTCCAGTTGGAGGTGGCAGGCAAGGGGGTGAGCAGGTTGGCGGTCTGGTAGCGGCTGTGCTGGGTCACCCAGTCAGCCAGCGTCATGATGGACTCTTCGGTGTCGTAGGGCAGGCCGATGATGGTCATGGCCACGACGGAAAAGCCGCTTTCGTTGAGATGCACCAAGTCGCGTTCCATCTGGCCGGGTTCCTGCCGCTTGCGCACGGCGGCCAGGCTCTCCGCGTTGTTGGACTCCACGCCCAGGTAGAGCATCTTGATGTTGGCCGCCATCAGGGCATCGGCCAACTCGTCGTCCTGTCCGATTTCGGCCCTGGCCTGGCAGATCATGTTCATGGAATCGGTGCGGCCACGCCAACCCTGCAGCCGTTCCAGGCGCTCGTTGCGGAACTTGACCGCCCGCAGCGGCGGCGTGTGCAGGTCGTCGGAGATGAAGACGTTGAACTTACCGTTGCGACCGGTGTGGATCAGGCCGTCGGCGGCCAGATCCTCCAGCTGCTCCAGGCGTTTGAACTCGGTTTCCCGGCTGATGAGGCGGTAACCCAGGAATTGCTGGATGACCTGGCAGTAGGAGCAGTTCTCCGTGCATCCGCGCACAGTTTCAAGGACGCCGCCGGCCATCGGGTTCCCCGGCGACAGCCCGCGTATGGAGCGGAAGTCGGGAAGCTCAACGAAGTCGGGGGATACCAGGCCCTTGCGCCGCGTAACGACCAGGTGGCCGTCCTGCATGTACGTAATGCCGGCGACCCGTTCTAGGTACTGGTACTTGCGGTCGTCTTTCCAGGTCAGCAGGATGTCGCACAACTGGCCGATGATATCCTCGCCCTCGCGGTTGACGATAACGTCGAAACCGCCCCGGGCAAAGGCTTCTTCGGCCAGGGGACTCATCTGGGGGCCGCCGCCGAGGATGATGAGCTCGGGGTGGAACTCGCGGGCCTGGCGGGCGATCTCGTAGGCGCGCGGCGTCTCGTTGATCAGGGATGTGATCATCAGGATGTCCACGCCGTCAAGGTCCCGGTCGGGGTCCATGCGGCCCAATCGGTCCTCGAACCAGATGTCGCGCTCATACACGTAGGGGCCATCCCATTGAGCGAGCGCTCCGGACAGGAACAGCATGCCCTGGCGAGGGATGGCGATGTATTCGAAGTTGCCGCCGGCTGAGGCCGGCTGCACCATCATGACGCGACGGGTGCGGTCACCCTGGGGTTGGATGGAGACGGGCGAAACGGTTGAGGGGGTGCCGTCGAATTTTTCGTCGAGCAACGGTATAACGCTCATCAGCTCACGTCCTCCAAGCGCCGGCGTGGGCCGTGATCCTGCTCAGGATGACGGCCGTAGCATTCAGCGGGATAGGTGGGGCTTCATGTTAGGCAATCGTGGTGTTCGGGATATTATACAACAAGGGGTAGGCCGCAAGTACCGTTTACATTCGGTTTTCAGGGCCGTGTTTTCAAAGATTTTGAGAATAATGACGATCCTGCGACAGGCCCGGAATGAGCAGGAACGGACTCCGGGTGAGGAGTTCACGCTTGAATCGGTGCGCCAGTTTGAGTAAAATCGTTGTCTGCCATTTCCCTGCGAGGATAACTTGATTGCAGCGCGAACGTGATTGGGTTGCGTCGGGAATGGCCAATTCAAACGGAGGAAAGGGTGATTGAATGTACTAGGTACGCACGTGCTGCTGGAACTCAGAGATTGCGACCCCGAACTACTTGACGATCTGGACTACATCCGAGAGGAATTGCTGACCGCAGCGGCACAGGTCGGCGCGCACGTAGTCGGGGAATCGTTTCACCAGTTCGCACCCCAGGGTGTGACTGGCATTTTATCCATCGCCGAATCCCATATCTCCATTCACACCTGGCCGGAGCTGGGCTACGCGGCGGCGGATATTTTTACTTGCGGCGACCAGACCATGCCGGACCGAGCGACAAAGTCCATAGTGGCGGCGCTCCGGTGCCGTGATCCCCAGATTACCCAGATCCGGCGCGGGCTCAGCGGGGCCCGGGTCGCCGAGCTCCAGGCCACGCTGTAGGATTCGTTCGTGGCCAGCTATCCAATGGAAGAAATCACCGGCAAGTGGGTGATTGAGACCGTGATGCCGGACCTGGCGATCATGCTGAAGGTCGATGACGTGCTGTTCTCCGGGCATACGGGCTACCAGCGGGTGGAAGTGGTCCACTCCGAGGTGTACGGCCGCAGCCTGTTGCTGGACGGCAAGACCCAATCCACCGAACGGGACGAGCACATCTACCACGAGTCCCTGGTGCACCCGGCGATGCTGATGCACCCCGATCCGCGCACGGTTTTCATCGGCGGCGGCGGCGAAGGCGGAACGCTGCGGGAAACCCTGGCGCACCGCACGGTGGAACAGGTGGTGATGGTTGACCTGGACCGGCAGGTGGTGGAGCTTTGCCGCGAGCACCTGCCCCAGCACCACCAGGGGGCCTTTGACGACGCCCGCACCACCCTGGTGCACGACGACGCTCGCAAGTATCTGGAAACCGACCGCACCCAATACGACGTGATGATCATGGACCTGGTGGACCCGCTGGAGGGCGGCCCGGCGTATCTCCTGTACACCGAGGAGTACTACAACATCGCCCGGGCCCGATTGAAACCGGGCGGCATCCTGGTCACACAGTCGGGGCCGGCCGGATACCTCAGCCTGCACGAGTGCTTCACCACGATTTTCAACACGTTGGACAGCATCTTTGCCCATGCTCTGACGTATCAAGCGCACGTACCGTCATTCATAACCCTGTGGGGATTCACGGCGGCGTCCGACTCGCCGCTGCCTCAACTGACGCCGGAAGAGATAGACCGCCGCGCCGAGCAACGGGTGGCCAAGCGGCTCCGGCACTACGACGGAGAAAGCCACGCCGCCATGTTCACGCTGCCCCGGCACATCCGCGAGGGAATCGCCGGCGAAAACCGCATCAACCGGGATGACGCGCCGGTGTTCATGGTCTAGTCCCGCCGGCCCGGAGATGGTGACCGCCGGCGGTTGCCATCGCCATCGCCCGGTAGTCTATAATTCAGTGTGGCCGCTGGCGGCCTGATGGACCCTGAAAAAATTTGCGTCCGGCGCAAGGCCACGTGCGGCGCCGGACCAACGAAGAGGCTGTTAAATATGTTGATGTTGTTTTTGCGGGACGTTCCCGACAAGGCGCGCGCGGGCGAAGTGCGGCGGGTTTCCCGAGGTTACGCCCGCAACTACCTGCTACCCAAGGGATTGGCGGAGATTGCCACCGACGAAACCCTCAAACGCCTGGACAAGGTGAAGGCAGAGGGCGACGCTGAGCGGGCGCGTGAGACCCAGGTGGTTGAAGAACTGGCCGAGGCCCTGGACAACCTCACGGTGACCATCGAGGGCCGGGTTACGCCCACCGGACGGTACTACGGAGCGATCAGCGGCATCCGTATCGCCGACGCGCTGGGCGAGTTGCTGGAGCGGGACATTGACCGCCGCATCACCAACTCGGTGGAACCCATCCGCGAGCCGGGCGAGTACGAAGTGGTGCTCAACCTGTCCAGCGAAATCAGGGCCACGGTGAACGTCATCGCGTCCATCGAGGAGTAAGCATCCGTGGTCGTCGCGCAGTACACCGAGCGACAGCCACCGCACGACCTTGACGCAGAGGCGGCGGTGCTGGGCGGGTTGCTGATTGACGGCGACGCGCTGCACCGGGTGCTGCCCCTGATCAAGGCGGAGGACTTTCACCGGGCGCGCAACCAGTTCTGCTTTGACGCCTGCGTGTCGGTGTCGCAGCGGGGCGAGGCCATCGACCAGATCACGGTGGCGCGGGAGTTGCAGAGACGGGACCGCCTGGAAGAAGTCGGCGGCCTGCCGTACCTGGGACAGCTGATTGCCGACACGCCCACGTCGGTGAACGTAGAGTATTACGCCGGCATCGTTGCCGATACCGCGGCCAAGCGGCGCATCATCGCGGCCGGCAACCGGATCGCGGAGATCGGGTTCGAGGACTCGGACGACGCCGAAGATACGATGCGTCAGGCAGTGGACGTGCTGTTCAGCGTACAGCCGGCGAATACGGAACGGGGCTTCATCCCACTGGGCTCTGTCCTCAACGTGTACTTGCAGGGCGACATCGGAGACGTAAGCCTCACTGACGCGCCTCCGCTGCAGAGCGGGTATAGCGACCTAGACAGCCTGCTGGGCGGGATGCAGCGGTCGGACATGCTGATCGTCGGCGCGAGGCCCGGGTTGGGCAAGAGCAGCCTGGCGCTGAACATCTGCGTGAACGCCGCCAAGAGCGGCCAGGTGTGCGGGATTTTCAGCCTGGAGATGAGCCGGGAACAGGTGGCGATGCGCATACTGGTGGCGGAATCCGGGGTAGATTCTCACCGCCTGCGCCTGGGCCTGCTGTCGGAGCAGGAAGAGGACATCATCATTAACGCGGTGGGCGTGCTTTCGGACCTTCCGATTTACATCGACGACACCCCGTTCCAGACGGCCACGGAAATGCGGAGCAAGGCCCAGCGGCTGAAGCTGGAGCGCGGGCTGGATTTCCTGGTGGTGGACTATCTGCAACTGGTGCAGGGGCAGGGCAGCCGGCGCGGCTACGGCGAGAACCGGGTGCAGGAAATCAGCGAGATCTCCCGGTCGCTGAAAGCCATGGCGCGGGACCTGGAAGTGCCGGTGTTCACCTGCTCCCAGCTCAGCCGCGTGGTGGAGAACCGTCCGGGCCACCGCCCGCAACTGTCCGACCTGCGGGACAGCGGCAGCATCGAGCAGGACGCCGACGTGGTTATGTTCATCTACCGGGAGGACCGGAACTTCACCGAAGACGAATGGGAACAGCACGCGCCGGGCCGTCCGTACCCCCGCAACATCGCGGAGCTGATCGTAGCCAAGCACCGCCACGGCCCGACGGGCAGCCTCCACCTGTACTTCCGCGACACCCTGATGCGATTTGACGAGTTGATGCGCTACGAAGAATCGGTGGCGTAAATGGCGCAGCCCGGGCGTACGCGATCACTGCCGAGAGACGCCCGGCGGATACCGGTGCCGGCTGCCGCGCTGGCAGAATGGCTGGCGGAGATCGATGATCCGGGAGAACTGAAAGTCACTCTCCGGGTAGTGGCAATGCTGGCGGCGGAACCTGCCAGGGGCGGAACACCACCATCCCTGTCGCTGGACGATTTGCTGGATGACGGCGTCCTGCGTCGCGCGGCCGAGTTGGGCAGCGACGACACCATCCGCAACGCTCTGGCAGCCGCTTTGAGGAGGGAAACCCTGATCGCCGCTCGCGTCGGCGGCGACGTGCGGCTGCTGGGCAACGACGAGCGGGCGCGGGAGTACCTGGCCGAAACGGGATCGGGGCCGCTGACGCCGGCCGAGATTGCCAGCCCACGAGATGGGCCTACAACTGCGCCGGAGGCCGGACGGCCGGTGCCGGCGACACCGCCGCGTGCTAACATATTCGCGCTGTACGAGCGGCACATCGGCACGTTCGGCCACGGCACGGCTGAGCAGTTGCGCGCCGCAGGGGAAGAATATCCGGCAAGTTGGGTCGAAGACGCTTTTGCGATTGCGTCCGAACAAAACGTACGTAGCTGGAGTTACGTTAATGCTATCCTGCGGCGCTGGCTAACTGAAGGCAAGCCGGAAATAGCATCGATAGCAGCGGGGCGGCAAAGAGACCAAAGCCATGACGATGGAAAGCCTGGGCACGATACTCCGCCGGATCGCCGCACGGGGTACCTGGAGAGCTACCGACGGCGACACGGACGACTACCGTGGGAGTCTGACGACGCAGACGAACGGCAGGGCAGTTGAAAGTTGCGCGGTGTGCGCCGGCGTCGGTTGGCTTGCGGCGCCGGTTCCGGTGGAGCATCCCGACTTCGGTAAAGTGATTCCGTGTCCGTGCCAGGAATCGGCCACTGACCGGGCACGACGGACGGAGGCGCTGGAGCGATACAGCAACCTAGGCGCGCTGAAGCTGGCCACTTTTGCCAACGCCAACCTTAGCGGGTTGAGCAATGACCCGGCGAGTCGCAAGGCATTCTCCGACGCCCGCATCGACGCTGCTGGATACGCCGAGAATCCATCGGGCTGGAGGACTTTTGCCGGCCCCAGCGGCAGCGGCAAGACTTATCTGGCCGCCGCCATCGCCAACCGGCGTATTGAGTTAGGCAACCCGGCGCTGTTCATCACCGCAGCAGACTTGCTGGACTACCTGCGGGGCGGGTTTGACGACGACTCCGAAATGGGCTTCATTGACCTTTTTGAGCAGGTGCGGGAGGCCGAGTTGCTGGTACTGGACGACCTGCCGGCGCGGCCGGCCAGCCCCTGGGGACAGGAGCGGCTCTTCCAGTTGCTGGCCTGGCGCCACTCC
>JAJDWF010000149.1 GCA_022825745.1 Dehalococcoidia bacterium
TACACGATGGCCCATTCGCCCTGCCACCGCAGGCCGCTTGCCCCTCAAATCTTTTCGGCCTCTTACAGGTCGATGATCGACACCCACATGGGCCCCTGTCCCACCGGATAAACCTCCAGCGGCTCCAGCCCGCCCGTGTCCTGGTCGATGCGATAGGCGGCCAGGTTCCCGGACTCCAGCCCGGCCGCGTAAAGGAAGTTGCCGGACGTGTCTAGGCTGAACGCGCGCGGGATCGGTTCGGTGGCGGTTTGGCCCAGCGGCGTCAGGCTGCCGTCGTCCGGGTCAACGGCGAACCCCGCGATGCTGTTGTGCCCCCGGTTGGGCGCGTAGAGGAACCTTCCCGACGGCGTAACCTGGATTTGCGAGCAGCTGTTGTGCCCGTCATAACCCTCCGGCAGGGTGGTCACGGTGTGAAGCCGTTCCAGCGTCCCGTCCGCATGGTTGAAGTGGTATGCGGTCACGCTGCACCCCTGCTCGTTTGACGAGTACAGCACGTGCAGGCTCGGGTGGAAGCAGAAATGTCGCGGCCCTTCGGGTGTGGCGGGGTTGGCCCGGTCGGGCGAGTTGGGCGTGAGGCGTCCCGTTCTCTCGTCGAACCGGAACTGGAAAATCGCGTTCACCCCGGTGTGGTTGCCCTCGGCGATGTGGGGCACAAAGGCGTACCGGTTCTGCGGGTCGGTCTGGATGTAATGCGCGCCGATCCCCGTCTCCCGCCATTCGATGGGAGCCGGCGCGAGGGTTCCGCCGGCGTCAAATCCGTGGACGCCCACCCGTGCCTGGTAGTAGTACGCGGAAAGCAGGTAGTTTCCACCCCGGTCAACGGAGATGTGTACCGGATCGCCCCCCAGCGGAACGCCGTTTAGCTGCTCCAGGTGTCCCGTCTCCGGCTGGATGGCGAATCCGGTGAGTCCATATTCGCCGGCCAGACGCCGGCCCACGAATAGGAAACGCTTTTGAGGATCCACGGCCATCGGCGCGGGCATACCGGCCAGCGCGTAATCGGCCTGATGCTCCAACCCGCCGGTCGCCGAGTCCACCGCGTACTGTGCAATGCGGTCTTCCTGCTGGAGTGATACGTACATGAAAGTGGCCATGAGATTCCTCCTAGCTGGACGTTTCGGATGTGATTACCCTCAGTTTCTCAGCAGCATTCCCGGCTGGCACCGCCGGCAGTAGCTGGTGATGCGCTGGTTGGCCCGCAGCTTCGTAATGGCGTTGCCGCACTGCGGGCACGGCTGCCCGCCCTTGTTGTGCACGGCCAGAAAGTCCCGCAGCTTGTGGTCAATCTGGTTGCCCATGCGCTGCCGCACCTGCTCCACGGCGTCCAGCACCACCTCGCGGGAGCATTGGTGGATGCGTCGCAGTTCGTCGTCGGACAGGGCGCGCCGCTTCTTGAAAGGATAGACGCCGGCACGGAACAATATCTCGTCCGCGTAGGCGTTGCCGATGCCGGCGATGACCCGCCCGCGAGTCAGCACCCCCTTGATCTCACCGCTAAACCCCTTGAGGCCGGCCTTGAAGTCGTCGAAGCTGAAATCGTCCAGCACGTCCGGCCCCTGCTCGGCCAGGCCCGGCACCGTCTCCACCAGGTCGTCGGGCACATAGTAGAACTGACCCATCTGCCGGTCGTCCACATAGCGCAGGTCGTTGCCGTCGGACAGGCTGAACCGCACGCACGTCTTTTTGAGGACGCGCTGCTTTGCGGGGACGAACTGTATGCCGCCGGTGAGCTTGGGGTTGATGACCAGGGAATAGCCGCCGGTCAGGGACAGTAGCAGGAACTTCCCGCGCCGGGCGATGGCAACGAACTCGCGGCCCACGGCGTCGTCCGGCAGCGGTTCCGCCAGCGAACGGACCACGCTGGGCTTGAGCACCTGGGCCTCGGTGATGGCCTGGCCGGGCAGACGCTCGCCGAGGAACTCAACGGCCACCTGCAATTCGGGCGCTTCGGGCATGGTGCCACCTCCCGTTCAGTATGGGTCCAGCCAGCCGAACCTGCGAAAGCTGATGCGGTCGGCGTCGCTGAACTCCACGCCCTCGGCGATGAGCAGTTGTCGCTGCCGCAGCGCGCCGTCCCCCACCCCGCGCGGACTGATCTTCCCCTGGGCGTTGATCACCCGCTGCCACGGCACGTCGGAATCGGGGTCGAGCGACGCCATGCAGTAACCCACCATGCGCGGCGTACACTCGCCCACGATCATGGCAATCTGCCCGTAGGTCGCCACCGACCCGTAGGGAATCTGCCGCACCACTTCCAGCACGCGGTCATAAACGGCGGGGATTTCACGCGTCGCCGGCATCGCGGGCCTACCCCGGTTCTTCCGCTGATGCTACGTTGGCCCGGCTGGCCCCGGCGGCCCATGCCAGCTCCGTCAGCATCCGTACCGGGTCCAGTATCTGCCACAGTATTCCGTTGTTGACGAAGTAGGCGTTCGCGAACACGACGGCGCCCAGGGCCACCGAGATTACAGCTCCCACCTTGCCGGCCGCGCACTCGCAGCGCCACAGGACTACCGCGGCCACGCTGCACGAGCCGATGAACAGCGGGTTGACCGTGCGCCACACATCGCCCCAGTAATCGCCGAATATCTCGGTGTACCCGTTGGCGAATACCACCGCCGCCAGGATGCCCAGGGCCAGGCTGCGCACCCACGGAACCCGGCGAGTGCTGAGCCATAGCCACCAAACGCCGGCAAATCCCATCAGCAGCGGGCCGATTTGCCACAGCTTCCAGGGCCAGTAGGCAACGGATAGGCCATCCGGGTCAACAATGACCGTCCGCTCCGTCCAGGCGAAGATGGCCAGAGCCACGAAAGCGCAGGCGGCAATGGCCTGGACGGCGTTCAGGTCGCAGCGGCATAACAAGTTACGCATTTGGCGGCGCTCCCCAGCTTGTCGAGCCTATGGATTCCCGCCTTGCGGGAATGACGGGCGATGACTTACCAGTTCACCAGGCCCGGCTTTTGCGCCCGCCACCCGTCGTCCGAGGGGAAGACCGTCTCCATTTCCACCCGGCCCAGGTCTCCCTCAAACATGTGCTCCACGGCGGAGCGCCAGGCGACGTAGTGGGGCTGCTCGCGGTGGGTGGCATGGGCCTCGCGGTTGGCGTACACCTCGTACAGGTAGAACTGGTTGGGGTTGTCGGGGCTGCGCAGGATGTCGAACCGGAAGCAGTTTTCTTCGTCGCGGACGCTGCCCTGCCCGTCGCCCAGGCTGGCCGCGGCAAACTCGTCGGCAAAGCCGTCCTTGATGTTGATGGTAACGAAAATGGCGTACATCGTAGGGTTCCTCCTGTGAGTTGGAACGGCGGCGTGGAAATGTGGATGGACCGCCACCGGAATTATAGCAGGGCGAGTTCAGCAACTGCGCGCGGCGGACGCCGCCATGACTAGCATCGTAGTAAAATGACCGCCAGACGGCATGACCGGCCCGGAGGATGCAGCCATGGCCATTTCCACGACGGCAGCAATCGAAACAGCACTTAAATCATCAGTCTCCCATCCCCTTGACCCACTTACGCACGGGGAAATAGCCGACGCGTCGTCCATCCTGAAGGAGCAACGACAACTGGGGCCGCGAGTCCGGTTCGAGACCGTCGTGCTACGGGAGCCGGACAAGGACGTGGTCCTCGACTTTCAACCCGGCGACCCCATCCGGCGTGATGCCTTCCTGGTGGTGCTGGACAATGACGGCCCGGCAACCTATGAGGCGGTGGTGTCCCTGGACGAGCGACGGGTCCTGTCGTGGGAGCATATCCCCGGCGTGCAGCCCCGGGTGATGTTCGACGAGTTCATGGAGTGCGAAGCCGCCGTGCAGGCCGATCCCCGGTTCCGGGCCGCCATCAAAAAGCGCGGCATCACCGATCCCAGTCTGGTGATGGTGGATCCCTGGTCGGCCGGCAACTATGGTTACGAGGACGAAGATGGCCGCCGGCTGGTGCTGTGCCGCCATTTCGCCCGCTCCGGCCCGACGGATAACGGCTATGCCCGCCCCATCGAGGGCGTCACCGCCGTGGTGGACCTCAACAGCATGGAGGTGGTGCGGGTGGACGACTACGGCGTGGTGCCCCTGCCGCCCGAGGCCGGCAACTACTCCGCCGAGTTCGTGGGAAAGTTCCGCGATGACCTGAAGCCGCTGGAGATCACCCAGCCGGAAGGCCCCAGCTTCACGGTGGACGGCTGGAAAGTCGCCTGGCAGAAGTGGCACCTGCGCATCGGGTTCACTCCCCGCGAGGGTCTGGTGATCCACACCGTTGGGTACGAGGACCATGGCAGCGTCCGCCCCATCCTGTACCGCGCCGCCCTGTCTGACATGGTGGTGCCCTACGGCGACCCCAGCAAGGACCACTACCGCAAAAACGCCTTCGACGCCGGCGAGTACGGCATCGGCTCACTCACCAACTCCCTGACCCTGGGGTGCGACTGCCTGGGCGAGATTTACTACTTCGACGCGGTCATGAACACCGGCAGCGGGGAGCCGTTCACCATACCCAACGCCGTCTGCATGCACGAGGAGGACTACGGCATCCTGTGGAAGCACACCGACTGGCGCATCGGCCAGACCGAGGTGCGCCGTTCCCGCCGCTTGGTGGTGTCCAGTGTCGCCACCGTGGGCAACTACGAGTACGGGTTCTTCTGGTATTTCTACCAGGACGGGACCATCCAGATGGAGATCAAGCTCACGGGAATCATCAACACCGCTGGCATCCCGGAGGGTGAGACACCCAAATACGGCACCATCGTCGCGCCCCAGCTCAACGCCCACATCCACCAGCATTTCTTCAGCTTCCGGATGGACATGAGCGTGGACGGCGAGGCCAACTCGGTCTATGAGGTCAACACCGTGGCCGAACCCCCGGGCCCCGACAACCCCCACGGCAACGCCTTCTATGCCCAGGCAACTCCGCTGCGGACTGAGCTGGAGGCCCAGCGGATCATCGACCCTATGAGCGGCCGCTATTGGACCGTGGTCAACCCTTCCGTCAACAACGCCCTGGGCCGGCCGGTGGGGTACAAGTTGATGCCGGGCGAAAACATCCTGCCGTTCCACCAGCCGGACGCCAGCGTCATCAAGCGCGCCGGCTTCATGACCAAGCACCTGTGGGTGACGCCGTTCCACCGGGACGAGATCGCCGCCACCGGTCCGTACCCCAACCAGCACCCGGGCGGCGCCGGTCTGCCCGAGTACACCAAGCATGACCGCAATGTTGAGAACACTGACGTCGTGCTCTGGTACACCCTGGGCTACCACCATGTGCCCAGGCCCGAAGACTGGCCCATCTCCCCGGTGGCTTACTGCGGGTTCAGCCTGAAACCCGTCGGCTTCTTCGACACCAACCCGGTGCTGGACGTCCCACCTAGCGCCCACCACAACGGCGTCTGCCACTCCTGATCGATTCGCCTATCCCTCAAAGTCAATGGCTAGTGCGTCGATAGTGGTGTCGAGCGCGTTGGCGAGACGGGCTAATGCGCTCATCGAACCAGGCTTGATGCCGCGTTCGATTTCCGAGATGTAACTGGCCGTAACGCCGCTGGCTTCGGCTAACTGGCGCAGGGTAAACCCGTGATGACTGCGAAACGCAGACAGCGGGCTGTCGCCGCGTATCATTGCCAGCGCAACCGGATGCGGGATACGGCTGCCATCATCAGCTTCCAAGGCAGCTATGTGTTCTTTCAGTTCGGCGTTGTGGGTTACCAAAGCGTCGTACTCCGCTCGGCTGATGGTGACGGTGTCCTGGTTAGTCATAAGCCTCTCTCCGATGGCGAACCCTCAATATCAACAGGATCGCAACTGCGCTGTTTTCGACGCTGAATATCACGCGGTAGTTGCCGACCCTGAGGCGTAGATAGTCGCTGTTGACGAGCGAAATTACCTGGTTGGCCAGCGACTCAGGATCTTCCGCATACTGTTCAATCTTCTCAATCACCAACTCGCGATTCCTGGGCGTGAGCCGGCGCATATCCTTGATGGAGCGCACTGACCACTCGATGCGCATTGCCTGAGCCATGCCTCAATATTCGCAAATAGCGAACAGCGTGTCAATCCTACTCTACACCTCCATTCCTTTCGTTGCTACAATACCGCCGCTTATCCTGCTCCTTTGATGGCGGTTTATACCCATGCCAACCCCCAACGATTGCTATACCAACCTCCGCGGCCTGCCCTTCCACTACCGCGACTGGGGTGGCGACGGCCGGCCCGTCCTGCTGCTGCACGGGTTGGCGTCCACGTGCCACATCTGGGACCTGGTTGCGCCGCTGCTGGCCGCCGATTTTCGCGTCGTCGCGCTGGACCAGCGAGGGCATGGGCAGTCGGCGCAGGTGGATGACGGGTACGACTTCGCCACCGTGCTGGGCGACGCCGCGGCGTTCATCGAGCATTTGGGCTGGGAGCGTCCGATAATCGCTGGGCATTCCTGGGGTGCGGATGTGGCGCTGGAGTTGGCCGTGGCGAAACCCAACAAGGTAAGCGGCCTGATCTTCGTGGATGGTGGGACCATCGACATTTCCAGTAGGCCCGGCTGGACGCTGGCGCAGGCGCGGGAAGAAATGGCGCCCCCCATTTTCACCGGGTTCACGCCCCAAATGATGCGGGAGCGCGTGGAGTCCAGCGGCCGCTTCGGCCCCAACGCGCCGCCGGAAACCACCGAGGCCGTGCTGGCCAACTTCCGCGTGCTGGACGACGGCACGATTCAGTCCAACCTGCGCCGGGAAAACCACCTCCGTATCATCGACGCGCTGTGGGACCACAAGCCCGGCGATTTGTACCCGCGCCTGAACTGCGCCACGCTGATGCTACCGGCCCGGCAGGCCACGCCCGACGCCATGGACCGGCGGTTCCGGCGGGAAGAGTCCATAGCGCGTGCGGAGTCGCTGCTCCCTCGCAGCAACACGGTGTGGCTGGATGACAGCATCCACGACGTGCCTCTGCAACGTCCTGCGTTGGTGGCGGACACGATACGAGAGCACATTCAGAGCGGGTTCTTCGACTGATAACCTGGCAAAGCGGTCTGTTAGAATTGCCGCAACAGCCTGCCGGCGAGGCAGACGCGACAAGGAGGCTCCACTATGACCACAGTAGGCTCCGGCAAATACACTTACGTTTTGGAACGAGACTGGGCGCAGTTGCCCGAAGGGATGACCATGGGCAACGCCTCGGCGGTTGCCACCGATTCGCAGAACCAGGTGTACGTGTTCCAGCGCAAGGACCCGCCGGTACTGATCTTCGGGTCCGGGGGCAACTACCTGGGTTCATGGGGCCTGCGCGCCATTGACGAGGCCCACGGTATCTACATCCAGGACGACATCGTCTATCTGACCGACCGCACCGACTCGGTGTGCGTCATCTACACCCTGGACGGCAAGCCGTTGCAGGTGATCGGCGACCGGGGCGTTCACTCCGACACCGGTTGCGAGATTCCCGGCGAGGTGTGCCCACGCTCGGCCGGTCCGTTCAACTATCCCACCGAACTGGTGCCCGCGCCCAACGGCGACCTGTACGTGTCCGACGGATACCGCAACGCACGGGTGCATCGCTTCTCCCGCGACGGGCAGCTCAAGCAGTCCTGGGGCGAACCGGGCAAGGGCGGCCCCGGCGAGTTCCACCTGCCCCACAGCATCGTGGCGCATCCCAACGGCAACCTGTACCTGTGTGACCGCGAGAACAACCGAATGCAGATCTACTCGCCGGACGGCGAATACATCACCATGTGGGAAGACATGCGCCGTCCCTTGGACATTTCCGTGGACAGCGAGGGCGCGCTGGTCATCACTGAGGGCGGCGTCAACGGCATGTCGCCCCGAGTCAGCATCATGGACGCGGACGGCAACGTGCTGGCCCGCTGGGATTCGGAGTCGGCCCACGGCAGTTGGGTTGACGCCGACGGCAACATCTACATGGCCCTGGGCGCCCAGGAGCGCGTGGACAAATACGTGCGGCGGTAGCCGCAATCGGAAAGCGACGGCAACGGTCAACGCGCCTCTGTGCTATAATCGTTGGCCGTTGCCAATCATTGACTTTATGCGCCCCGGGCGCTGCGTGAAGAACTACTATGAAAGCCTCCGAACTTGTCCCCATCGAAGCCAACGAAAACATCCCCGATTTCGGGCCTGGCGACACTGTGCGCGTGAACTTCCGTATCCGCGAGGGCAACCGGGAGCGCGTGCAGGCGTTTCAGGGCGTGTGTATCCGCCGCACCCACGGCAAGGGGCCAGCCGCCAACTTCACCGTGCGCCGCATCACGGCCGGCATCGGGATTGAGCGCGTGTTCCCCCTCCACTCGCCGCTGATTGAATCGCTGGAAGTAACCAGGCAGGGCAAGGTGCGCCGGGCCAGGTTGTATTACCTGCGTGGACGCCAGGGTCGCGCCGCCCGCATCAAGGAACGCACCACCTACCGCAGCCGGTAAATCCCGGAGGCGTATCGAGAACCGCCGCCCGTGTCCACCTGGCACGGTTGCGGCGGTTTCGCTTATTCTGGTGGTGTACGCTCTCCAGCGTGGTTGGGATTGAACCGTGAACTACGCAGACGTTGCCATCGACGCCGACTGGATTCCGGCCGGCAAGACCTTCTCCTACCGGGTGCCTCGCCATCTTGCCGTGGAACCGGGTCAGTTGGTCTGGGTGCAATTCGGCCGCAACTACGTGCAGGGTGTGGTGATTCGCTTGGCCGAAGCGTCGCAGGTTTCGGAGGAGGAGACCCGCGACATTCTGCACCCGGTTGAGCCGTCGCCGCTGATCGGGTCCCTGGGCCTGGAGTTGGCCGACTGGATCGGCCAGACCTATCTGTGCTCGCCTTTTGAGGCCGTCACGCCTCTGCTGCCCCCTGGTTTTCGGGCGCAAGAGCAATCGCGGCTGACCGCCGTGTCGGGAGCGGACGATGACGCCAGCCTGGCTACGTTTCGGGAGCCTGTCCGTGCGGCCTGGCGTGAGCTGGCCGAGTCGGGAAAAGCCTGCGACGAGCCGGATTTTCTGAAACGCATCGAGACCAACCCCAATCGCCTGGACATCGCCCGCCGCGATTTGCGTCGCCTGGTTGACCGGGGGATGGTCAAAAAGGAAGTCAGCCTGCCCCGGCCGCGCACTCATCGCTACCGCCGGACGCTGATTCCCGGCCATTACCCGGCCACCGGCGACGACACGGCGGATTCAATTCCAACCCATGCCCACCGCCAGGCGGACTTGCTGGCGGCGGTTCGGGAATCGCCGACTCCCTACGCCGCCACCGGTGTCGGTGCGGCAGCCGACGCGCTGCTGCGTCGCGGCCTCGTCGCCGAGGAATGGCAGCGGACCAAACCGGAGCTACCGCCCGGCGCCACTCCCACTGTGCCACCGCCGGCCTCGCTGACTCCCGCGCAGGCGCAAGCCCTGGCACGCATCACGGCCACGCTGGATGATCCCGACACGATCCCCCGCAGCTTGCTGCTGCACGGCGTCACCGGCAGCGGCAAAACCGAGGTGTATCTGCGTGCCATCGCTCATGCCGTCGAGTCCGGCAAGCAGGCGATTTACCTGGTGCCGGAAATTGCGCTGACCCCCCAAACCGTGGGCTTGGTCAACGAAAGGTTCCCGGGACGCACCGCCGTGTTGCACCATCGCCTCACTGACCGCGAGCGGTTCGATCAGTGGTGGCGCATCCGCGACGGGCTGGCCGACGTTGTGGTCGGCCCGCGCAGCGCGTTGTTCGCCCCAGCGTTCAACCTGGGCCTCATCATCGTGGACGAGGAGCATGAGCCGGCCTACAAGCAGGAAGAGGTCCCGCCGTATTACCACGCCCGCGACGCCGTGCTGGCCCTCGCCCGCCGCTGCGGAGCGGTGGTTGTGATGGGGTCCGCGACGCCCGATGTCGTCACGTTCCACGACGCGGAGCGGGGACGCCACCATCTGCTGTCCTTGCCCGACCGCGTGCCCGGCGCGGACGGAACCCCCATACCGCTGGCGGACGCCGGCATCGTCGATATGCGGCGGGAGTTGCGGGAGGGCAACCGCAGCGTATTCAGCCACAGCCTGACCGACGCCCTGGATGCCACCATCGCGGCCAATCAACAGGCGCTCCTGTTCCTGAACCGGCGGGGCAGTGCGGCATTCATGCAGTGCCGCGAGTGCGGCTGCGTGGTGACGTGCAGCCGCTGCTCGGTTGCCTACGCCTACCACCGCGACACGAGCCGCCTGCTCTGCCACTACTGCAATCATTCCCGCCGGCTGCCGCGGGCGTGCCCCCAGTGTCGCGGCGGCCGCATCCGCGAGATGGGCGCCGGCACCGAGGCGGTGGAGGCCGAACTGCAACGCCGCTACCCCGGCGCGCGCATCGAACGCTGGGACTCCGACATGGTGCGCGACCCCGCCGAGCTGGAACGGGCCATGAATCGGTTGGCGAACGGCGAGGCGCAGATCCTGATTGGCACGCAGATGGTCGCGCGTGGCCTGGACCTGCCCAACGTAACACTATCGGCGGTACTGCTGGCCGACCTGGGACTGAACCTGCCCGACTTCCGGGCCGGCGAGCGCGCGTTCGCTCTGCTCTGCCAGGTCTGCGGCCGTTCGGGGCGGGGCAGCCAGCCCGGTCGCGCCATCATCCAGACCTACCAGCCCGACCACTACGCCATCGCAGCGGCGGCGGCCCAGGATTACCGGGCGTTCTACCAGACGGAGATCGAGGCGCGACGGCTGCAGGGCAACCCGCCGTTCAGCCGCCTTGCCCAGATCCTCTGCTCCGACTCGAGCGTCCGCGTGGTCCAGCAGACGCTGGAGGAATTGGGAGCGCGGCTGCAAAGCCGCATAGCCCGGGAGGGCCGTGGCGACGTCGAGGTCATCGGGCCGACGCCGTGCCAGCCCGAGCGCGTCCGGGGACGGTATCGCTGGCGGTTGCTGCTGCGGGGCCGTCGCCTGTGGCAATTCCTCGACGGCGAACCCATCCCCCGCAACTGCCGGGTAGTGGTTGACCCGGTGCGCCTGGACTAGGGTCTCAGTTTTGCAACGTGCTTTATAATCGAAGCATCAAAAGAGCATCTTCGGGGGCAAAATGGACCCAATCAACGCGGTGGCAGAACGGCTTGGCCTTGACCAGGAACACCTCATCCCCTTCGGGCGCTACAAGGCCAAGATCAGCCTGGACGCCATCAAACCCGATGCGCCGCAAGGCAAGCTGGTAGTCGTCACCGGCATCACGCCCACCCCCGCAGGCGAGGGCAAGACCACCACGTCCATCGGATTGACCGACGGGCTGGGCCGGCTGGGCTACAAGCCGGTCGTCAACCTGCGCGAACCCGCGCTGGGCCCGATCTTCGGCATCAAGGGCGGCGGAACCGGCGGCGGCAAGGCCCGTATCGTCCCCGAGGACGAAATCAACATCCACTTCACCGGCGACGCCCACGCGGTGGGTTCCACCCACAACCTGCTGGCCGCGCTGGTGGAGAACGCCGTCTATCGCAACAACGCCAACGACATGGCCCCCGAAGGGGTCACCTGGTCGCGCGTGACCGACGCCTCCGACCGGGCGCTGCGGCAGATCACCGCCGGCCTGGGCGGCAGCGCCAACAGCCCGCTCCGTGAAACCCGCTTCGATTTCATCACCGCCTCGGAAATCATGGCGATCCTGGCGTTGACCGCCGACCTGGACGACCTGCGCGCCCGCCTCTCCCGCATGGTGGTGGGAACCAACCGTGGGGGCGCGCCGGTGTCGGTGGGCGACCTGGGATTTGAGGGCTCGCTCATGGCCGTGATGCGCCACACTATCATGCCCAACCTGGTGCAGACCATGGAAGGCCAGCCCGCCATCGTCCACGCCGGGCCCTTCGGCAACATCGCCCACGGCTGTAGTTCGATCATCGCCGACCGCCTGTCCCTGGGCTACGCCGACCACATCATCACCGAGGCCGGATTTGGCTCCGACCTGGGATTCGAGAAGTTCATGCACATCAAGACCCGCCAGAGCGGCCTGCCCGTCAGCGCGGCGGTGCTGGTGTCGTCCGTGCGGGCCATGCGCTGGCACGGCGGCGCGACCCGTCGGCAGTTGGGCGAACCCAACTTGGACGCCATGAAAGCCGGCGCCGCCAACATGGTCCACCACATCAATAACGTGCGAGCCTTCGGTCTGCCCTGCGTGGTGGCACTGAACCGTTTCCCCGGCGACAGCGCCGAGGAACTCCAGGCCGCCGCCGAAATTGCCAACCAGGCCGGCGCCTACGCCACCGCGGAATACGCCGGCTTCACCGACGGCGGCGAGGGCGGCATGACCCTGGCCGAGGCGGTGGCGCAGGCAGCGGCCAGCAATGACGGGCTGGCTCCGGCGCAGGTGGATTACGCCTACGAGTTGGACGGGACCATCGAGGAGAAAACCTTGTCCCTGGCCAGGCGCGTGTACGGCGCGGAATCGGTAACCTGGTCGGCGGAAGCCCGTCGGCGGGCGCGGTTCTTCACCGAGCAGGGCTGGGGCAACCTGCCCATCTGCATGGCGAAGACGCACCTGTCCGTGTCCCACGACCCCACGCTGCGGGGCAGCCCGTCGGGATACACGTTCCCCATCTCCGACCTCCGCGCCTCCGTGGGCGCTGGTTTCCTCTACGCCCTGGCCGGCCGCATCGAAACGTTGCCCGGTCTGCCCACCCGCCCCCGCGCCATGGACATGGACGTTACGGCGGATGGAGAGATAACCGGGCTGTAGATATAACGGCGACCGTGCTTTACACCGTTCCCGGCGCCAGCATATAATTGCCCACACGCCGTTACGAATTTCGCAACAACAACGGCTCTCGTGTTCCCGAGGTCAAGGTGCTGCTGTGGCCATCCTGGAAGTCCGTAAATTCCCCGACCCCATCCTGCGCCAGCGGGCCGTCAAGGTCACCCGTTTCGACGCGAAACTCGCGAAGCTGGCCGCCGACATGGTCGAAACCATGGAGGCCGAGCGGGGCGTCGGATTGGCCGCCAGCCAGGTTGGGGTGTTGCAACGTCTCTGCGTCGTCAAGCCCGAAGACTGGGAAGAGCCCCTGGTGCTGGTCAACCCCGAGATCATCCGCCGGGAAGGGCAGCGCGAAGTCGAGGAAGGCTGCCTCAGCTTGCCCGGCTACCGGGGCATGGTCAACCGCTCGGTGCGGATTCGCGTCCGCTACCAGGACCTCGCCGGCAAGCAACTGCGCCTGAAAGCCGACTGCGTCCTCGCCCAGGCCATTGAGCACGAGACCGACCACCTCAACGGCATCCTCTACATCGACCACCTGGTTGCCCACGACCAGTTTTTCCGCATCCACGTCACCGAAGAGGGCGACGTCGAGTACATCCCCACCGGCGAGCCGGACGCTGCGGAACTGGAAAACGCCGCCCGCCGCATGAATCACGCGCCGCCGGTTCCCCAGTTCGACCCCACCAGCGGCCGGCCGGTTTCCCCGCGGAACGAAGACGCCACCGCCGCCGACTGATATGGACGCCGACCGCCTGCTCACCCGGCTGGGCGGATTCTTCGCTGCCCGGGGCGATAACGACGTGTGGGTGGTCGGCGGCGCCGTCCGGGATGCCATCCGCGGGCGCGAAGTCCACGATATTGACCTGGTGGTGGCGGGGGACGCGCAACCTGCCGGCCGCGCGGTTGCCGATTTCCTGGGCGGAACTCCCGTGCCGGTGGAGCCCTGGAACATCACGCGGGTCGCGTTGCCATCCTCCACGGAGGGCGCGGCGCCGTTCCTCATTGACATCGCCGGCTGCCACGGCTCTCTGGAAGAAAACCTGCGCTCCCGCGATTTCACCGTGGACGCCATGGCGGTGCCCCTGCGCTGCTGGGACACCGAGGAGCGGTTTGACACCATCGTGGACCCGCTGAACGGCAAAGCCGACCTGGTGCGCGGAGTGTTGCGAGCCACCGGCGACGACGTGTTTCAGGACGATCCCGGCCGCATGTTGCGCGGCGTCCGGCTGGCCAACCGTCTCGGTTTCCGCATGGAGCCGGACACCGCCCGAGCCATACGCCGGGACGCGCCCCTGCTGCGTCGCGTGTCCGCCGAGCGCGTGCGCGACGAGTTCATGGACATCCTGGCCGCCGACGGAGCCCGGGTGCAACTTGAGGTTCTGGATCGCCTCGATCTGCTCTGCCGCGTGCTGCCGGAGCTGGAAGCCGCCCGCAACTGCGAGCAGCCCCGCGCCCATCACTACTGGGACGTTTGGGGCCACCTGCTGCACTGCGTCGAATACGCCGAAGCGGTCACGGCCGGCCATCGCAACAACGCTATCTATACCATGGCCCCGTGGACCGCGGCCGAGGATGCCTACTTCAGCGAGATAATCGGCGACGGCCACACCCGCCGCACCGTCCTCAAGCTGGCGGCTCTGCTCCACGACATCGCCAAGCCGCAGACCAAGGCCCCGGACGAAAACGGACGCATCCGTTTCCTGGGGCACAGCGAGCAGGGCGCGGAGATGGTGGAAACCCGGCTGCCGGCCCTCCGCCTCTCCCGCCGCACCACGTCCCTGGTGTCCGCCATGGTGCTGCACCACCTGCGGCCCAGCCAGCTACGCGAAAAGGACAAGATGCCGTCGCGCCGCGCCATCTACCGCTACTACCGGGACGTGGGCGACGCGGCGGTGGACACGCTGTACCTGGCCATGGCGGATTTCCTGGCGGCGCGCGGGCCGGAACTGTCGCCGGAGCGCTGGAATAACTATGCTAGAATGATTGCCGCCGTTCTTGAAGCGGGCGCCGCGCCTCCGTCGCCGGAGGAGGGCCCCCGCGCCCTGGTGAACGGCCACGATCTGATGAATACTTTGAACATACCCCCCGGCCCCCGCATCGGCGCGCTGCTGGAACGGCTGCGCGAAGCCGAAGCGGTTGGTGAAATCGCCAACCGGGACGATGCCCTGTCTCTGGCCGCGCGTTTGCTGGCCGATAACGAGTTTGAGGTTTGATTACGCGACATGCGACGCCGCACCATTCTGTTGACCGCCCTGATACTGGCCGTCCTGGGCATATCCGCCGTTTCCCTGGCCCTGCCTGAAATCCACATCGCAATACCCGGCCTGCCCCGCCTGGACCGCGCCGAGACCGGGCCGCTGGGCCTGAAACTCGGCCTGGACTTGCAGGGTGGCGCGCACCTGGTGTACCAGGCGCAAACCGGCACGACCCTGGCGGTGACCTTCCCTGACGACGTTGAGGTTGACACGGAAGCAGTTCAGGAAGCCCTGGCCGGCGCTGATTACCAGGCCAACGTAGTCCAAATCGCCGGCGGTCAGTCCTTTGAGATTGAAGGGCCATACCTGGATCCTGAACCGCGCGAAGCGGTGCGCCTGGCGCTGGTGAACAACATCGGCGAACCCACCGAGTTCGTGAACAGCGACCTGCCCCCGCCGACCTCCGATCAGATGGACGGCGTGCTGGACATCATCAGTCGCCGCGTCAATCTCTACGGCACCGAAGAACCCATCGTCCAGCGGTTCGGCGATGACCGCATCATCGTGCAACTGCCCGGCGCCAGCGGGTCGGTGGTCACCGTCCGTTTCTCCGACGCCGCCGACGTTGAAAAGCTGGGCAGCGTGGTGGCCGGCCGGGGCTACGGAGAAACCCAGGTGGTGAGCCGGGACAACAACGAATATCGGGTTACCACCGAAAACACCCTGGACATCGACCAGCGGCAGCAGTTGCGAGCGATACTGGACGCGGAAGTGGGAACCATTGAGGATTACCAGGTCACCGGCGGTATCGAGGACGCCAAGCGGTTGATCGGCGAAACGGCCCAGCTGGAGTTCCTGCGCCGGCAGTGCGCGGGGCCGGTGATCGGGTTGGGCTGCGTTCCGCCGTTCACCGACAGCAGCATCGGCCTGACCGGCGACGACCTGGTGGATGCTTACGCGAGCACCGACCAGGTCACCGGCCTGTGGGTGGTCAACATCCAGTTCAACAACCGGGGCGCCGAAATTTTCAGCGATATGACCGAGGAGATCAACGTCCAGACCAATCCCGATTCCGACGAGGTAATCGCGGTCATCCTGGACGACCAGCAGTTGATTGCGCCCGTGGCTCGCGCCCACATCCGCGACGGGCGCAGCCAGATTTCCGGCGACTTCGACCGGGAGCGCGCCCGGACGCTGGCGGTGCAGCTGAAATCCGGCAGCCTGCCTGTGCCGCTTACGCTGATCCAGGAATCCAATGTTGACGCCCTGTACGGCGCAGAGTCGCTCCAGCGCAGCCTGATGGCCGGGCTGGTGGGCCTGGGCCTGGTGCTCGTATTCGTCATCGCATACTACCGGGCGGCCGGCATCGTCGCGGCCGTCGCGCTAATCTGTTACTCGGTGGTAACCCTGGCGATCTTCAAACTGGTGCCCATCACGCTGACGCTGCCCCACATCGGCGGCTTCATCCTGTCAATCGGCCTGGCGGTGGACGCCAACATCCTGATCTTCGAGCGCATCAAAGAGGAAATACGCCTCGGACGCGGCCTGGCGTCGGCCATGGACGTGGGGTTCAACCGGGCGTGGCCGGCCATCAGGGACGGCAACGTCAGCACGCTGATCACCTGCGTGGTGCTGCTGTGGTTCGGCAACCGTCTGGGCGGCGGGTTGATCAACGGGTTCGCGTTGACCCTGCTGGTCGGCGTGCTGGTGAGCATGTTCACCGCGGTGCTGGTGAGCCGCAATCTGCTGCAGGCTTTGCAGGCCATGGGCCTGGGACGCATGGCGAACCTGTTCACACCCGAAAAGATTCAGCCCCGCGCTTCGGAACAACGACCCCGATCAGCCCCCTGATCCTGTCCAAAGAGAGGCCGTTAGCAAATGTTCAACATCGTCGGCAAGCGGGGCTGGTACTTCCTCATTTCCGCTCTGATTATCATTCCCGGTCTGTTGTCCATGATCGCCCCGCCCGGCTGGGCCAGCGGCGGTTCCGGATTGAAACCCGGCATCGACTTCACCAGCGGCTCGGTGCTCAACATCACCTTCGATGAAGCGGTGCAACCGGCGGACGTGAAGAGTGTGCTGGCCGGCCTGGGTCATCCCAACGCTCTGGTCCAGGCGGTGGGCGACAACTCGGTGCTGATTCGCACCAGCGTGCTGGAAGAAGCGTCCGGCGGCCGGGTATCCGAGCGGCAGGTAATCCAGGACGCGCTGGAAGATTCCATCGGGGCTATCGAGGCGTCCGGCGTGGATACGGTCTCGCCGATCATCGCGCAGGAAACGGTACGCAACACCTTCCTGGCGCTGCTGGTGGCGTCGGTGTTCATCCTGGGCTACATCTGGTACGCCTTCCGGCGAGTGCCCCGGGCCTACCGCTACGGCATCGCCGCCGTGGTCACGCTGGCCCACGACACGCTGATCGTGCTGGGGGTGTTTTCCATCCTGGGCCGCGTGTTGGGCATGGAGGTCAACTCCATGTTCATCGTGGGCATCCTCACCGTGGCCGGTTATTCGGTGAACGACACTATCGTGGTGTTCGACCGCATCCGCGAAAACGCCATTCGCGTGCCCGACCGCCGGCTGGAAGACACCGTGAACCTCAGCATCATCGAGAGCGTTGGTCGCTCGGTCAACACCAGCTTCACGACCCTGCTGGTGCTGCTCGCGATGCTGCTGATTGGCGGCGAGTCCATCCGGGAACTGCTGCTGGTGGTGGCCATCGGCGTCGTGGTTGGAACCTACAGCTCCATCTTCATCGCCGCCCAGTTCATCGTTATCTGGGAACGCCGCGAGTTCGGCCGCGTCTTCACGCTGGGCCGACGCGAAGCGGCGGCGTAAGCGTCACCCGCCCCAGCGCGCGCCGTTCCGACACCAGCCGCCACGCCTCCATTGCCCCCTCCGCCGTCAGCGGCAGGGTCTGCGATACCACCGGGCGCAGTTGTCTCGATACCGCCAGGTCCACCGCCTGCCGCAGCGTCGCCAGCGAAACTCCCGACACTCCCAGGATCTGCGCGTCCCGGAAGATAACCTCTGCCAGGCGCAGGCTGGCAGCCTCGCTGGACACGTCGCCGAGCAATGCCAGCCTCCCGTACTGGCCCAGGCAGCGCAGCGTCGCCGGCCACAGCGGCGAGCCAACGGTGTCGATAACGACGTCCGCGCCGGCGTCGTCGGTCAGCGCAATGACCACCTCGGCGAAGTCCAGGCCTTCGCCGGCGTCAATCACCACAAACGCGCCCAATGATTCCAGCGCCTCCGTCTTGTCCGGCGACGTGGTGACGGCAATCACTTGCGCGCCCTGCATGGCAGCCATCTGCATGGCGTGGACGCCCAACCCGCCGCCGGCTCCGGTGACGACCACGGTCTCGCCGGATGCTACTCCAGCAGACTCCACGCCGTTCAGGGCGACGCCAACCGGACACGCCAACAGCGCCGCCTGCTCGTCGGGTATGCCGTCCGCCACCGGAACTAGCGCCGAGACCGGCAGCGCCACGTATTCCGCAAAACCGCCATCCCGTCCGTGTCCGATGCCCTCGCCATCCAGGCAGCGATGTTCCCGGCCGGCGTAGCAACGCGCGCATTGGCCGCAGGCGGCGGTCAGCAAGCTCACCACGCGGTCGCCTACCTGCACACCAGCAACATCCTGCGATGCTGTCACCACCGTGCCCGCGATTTCGTGGCCCAGCGTAACCCCCTCAGCAACGCCCCGGCGCAGTGTGCCGCTTATCACCAGCAGGTCGTGATGGCAGAACCCGCAGGCGTCCACCCGCAGCAGGACTTCGCCGGGGCCGGGCGTAGGCACCGGGCGGCGAACCATCGCAAGCTCCGGCGGCCGGCCCGGTTTCACCACCGACAGCGCTGCCATTGTTTCGGGAATCGACAAAGCGTCTCCCCCGACCTTATCGTAATCGACTGATCCTGCGATACTATCGGGAGATCAATTCAATCAAATCCAGAATGTCCTGTCCATCCATGCAAAACTGTTGTTGAGGAAACCACTATGATTATCGGAGCACACGTTTCCGCCGCCGGCGGTATCGGCAACGCAGTTGATCGGGCCGTTGACATCGGCGCGGAAGCCGTCCAGATTTTCGGCTCGTCCACCCGCTCGTGGCGATTCAAGGCGTTGACCGACGCCCAGGCGGATAATTTCAGGGAAAAGAACGCGGAGGCAGGCCTGGCCCCGCCGTTCCTGCACGCTATCTATCTCATCAACCTGGGCAACTCCAACCCGGACAACGTGCAGAAGTCCGTAACGTCGCTGGTGCAATACATGCAACTGGCCGACCAGATCGGCGCCGGCGGCGTGATCTTCCACCCCGGCAGCCACGGCGGGGCCGGCTACGAAGGCGTCTTTCCCCAGGTGGTGGAAAGCGTCAAGCGCGTGCTGGATCAGACCCCCGAAGGTCCAATCCTGTGCCTGGAGAACATGGCCGGTATGGGCCAGCACATCGGCGCGAAGTTCAATGAGCTGGGCGAGGTTCTGCGCGCGGTGGACAGCCCGCGCCTGAGCATCTGCCTGGACACGCAGCACGCCTTTGCCGCCGGCTACGACCTCACCAACCCCGAAGGCGTCGCCGGCATGATCGACGAGTTCGACCGCGACATCGGGCTGGACCGGCTGACGGCGGTGCACGCCAACGACTCCAAGCGGCCCTGCGGTTCCGGCGTTGACCGCCACGACAACATCGGCGAAGGGCTGATCGGCGAGGAGGGTTTCGCCAACATCATGTCGCACCCGGCCTTTGCCGAAGTCCCCTTCTTCCTGGAAGTGCCCGGCTACGACAAGGACAACCGCGGCCCCGACAAGCCCAACGTGGATATCCTGAAGGCTATCCGGGAGCGCGTGAACGCCGGTGGCTGATGCCTAGCCGGAGACCCATGCCACAAGCAAAGGCAAACCTATGGCGTAGAGCGCCAACAACAGTAGCATTATCAGCATACCCCACAGCCCCGCGCCCACGTCGTCCAGCATGATGCCCCAGCCGCCGGGCAGCCGTTCCAGCCGGCGGCAAGGCCAGGGCTTCAGCACATCCAGCGCCCGGAACACCAGGAACGCTATCGTCAGCCATACCGGGGAGTGGAATGGTATCAGCAGGCACGTCAGCCACATCCCCACGAACTCGTCCCAAGTCGCGCTGCCGGGATCGGGGTTCCCCGGCGTTGACATTCGCCCCGTCGCCCAGACGCCGACGGCCAGCCCCACGCCGGACATTGCGGCAAGGATGACTGCCCGTTCCCAGCCCCCCGGCATGCCGGGCATGGCGAAGGACAACAAGTAGAGAATTATCGCCGCCGCCAGCGACCCTACCGAACCCGGCGCCAGCGGCGATAGCCCGCATCCGAAACCTGACCCGATGAACCACGCGATTCGGTCGGGCCAGGAATCGCCCGGCATTTCAGCCATAACCGAGCCGTTCCAGATCCTGTTCGCCGAGGCCGAGGTAATGCCCAATCTCGTGGAGTAGCGTAACGCGAATCTCCTCCACCACTGCGTCGTAAGAATCGCAAACCTCCAGGATGGGGCGACGATAGATATAGATGCAATCGGGCAGCGCCGGCTCGCCGCCGTAGCGGTCAATCAAGGGGATGCCAACATAGAGGCCAAGCAAGGCTGACTCGCTGCCATGACGATCAGCGAGGGGCGTTCCCACGTACAGGCTTTGCGGGCTTGCATCTCCGGCCTCCGGGTCAAATGCCCCCTCCGATTCCGGCCCGGGCCAGTCCTCCACCACGATGTCAATGTTGCCTTCGTCCAGCGCCGCCCGAGCCTCCTGGGGCAACTGTTCGTAGGCAGACAACACGTGCTGCTCAAATTCCTGGCGGGACATTTGCATTGGCTAACCCTCCGACGGTTCGAAGATGGCAGACAGCGCGGCCCGTTCCAGCCGCTGCATCTCCTCACGCTCCCCTTCATCGTAATGGTCGTGCCCCATCAGGTGCAACGCGCCGTGCACCAACAGCAGCGCCAACTCCCGGCACAGGGGCACCCCCTGCTCCGCCGCCTGCCGCGCCGCCTGGGGTAGCGAGACCACGATGTCGCCCAGCGGCGGCTGCTCGTCGTCCGGGATGGGAAAGTTTGCGGGGTCGTCACCCTCACCCCAGCCCTCTCCCATCAAGGAGGAGGGGGCATCTGTTCCCTCCCAATGCCCGCCGTGCTCCGCAGAGAATGACAGCACGTCGGTGGTTTCGTCCAGCCCGCGATAATCCCGGTTCAACTCCCGAACTGCCGCGTCATCCGTGATCAGCAGGCTCACCTGCCCCGCTGCGTCGGGTTCCAGCACCTGCGCCAGCCCGAAACGAATCGCCGCGGCCATCCATTCAGGGACGGGTAGGTCGGTGCAATCGTCGGGCAGGTCGGTCTGCACGGATACTGCGACGTTGGGAAGTGGCAGGTTCATCATTTCGGTCCGCAAAAACTCCATCGGAATCTTACCAAATAAAAGCGGCAATGCCCCCGTGATACAATTGCTTTTGTGGACCGGCAATCCTCGCCGGCCGGATCTGCTCTCCCCATGAGCCCGTCCCGGCCGGCCAAGTCAGCCCATGAGAGACGCTATGATGAGCGACGAACAGTACAGCCCCCTCCCCGAATCCGAAGGCGACTCGTGGGCCGATTTCGCCCTGCCCGAAGAGGGCGTCGCCGACCTCGCGGACCGGCTGACCGAATTTTTGCCGGAGCAGGACGAGAACGACCCGCCCTTGATCATCGGCCAGGTTCTGGACGATTTCATCGACCAGTCCGGGGCCATGCCCGAAAACGTCCGCGAGGATGACGCCCACGCGCTGATCTGCCAGATGCAGATGGCCGTCCCTGGCCTACCAGCTGGGACGCCTGGAAGCCCGCTCCCCCGACATGGTGCGGCGCTTCATCCAGGAAGCCATCCAGAAATGGGAGGCCCGGCCATTGCCAGACTCGCTGGACTTCGTAGAGGCGGACTTCCGCAAGCCCAAGGAGTTGGTGCTGCCGCGCCTCCGCCGCTGGTGGCAGGAAAACCTCACGGCGGAAGACTACTACTGGGACGAGGACTGATTCCAAATGACTACCGCGATTTACGATCTCGCTCTTACCGGCGGCAACCTGCTGGACCCGGCCCAGGGCATCAACAACGAGCGGCGCGACATCGCCTTCAAGGACGGCAAGGTCGCCGCCGTCGCCGACAGCATTGACCCGGACAGCGCGACCCAGACCGTTGACGTGTCCGGCAAGCTGGTTACGCCCGGCCTCATCGACCTGCACGGCCACTTCTACCACGGCGGCAGCGGCAGCGCGGTCCACGCCGACCAGACCTGCCTCGGCAGCGGCGTCACCACCGGCGTCGATGCCGGCAGCGCGGGGTTCCTCAACTACGGCGCCATGCGCGACTACGTCTTTCCGGCGCACCGCACCCGGCTGATCGCGTTTCTGCACATCGGCGCCGTCGGGCTGGCCGCCAACCGAGTCCTCGGCGGCGGCCTCCACGACATGCGCGTCATCGACGTGGGCCAGACGGTGCAGGCTATCAAGGACAACCCCGGGTTCATTTTCGGCGTCAAGGTGCGGATGCACTACGACGCGGTGGCCCGCTGGAACGCCCACGAGGCCATGAGCAAGGCGAAGGAAGCGGCAACCGAAGCCGGCGTCCGCCTGATGGTCCACGTCAGCGGCACGCCCATACCCCTGCCCGACGTGCTGGAACACCTCGGCCCCGGCGACATCTCCACCCACGCCTTCAACGGCTTGCCCGAGAACATCCTGGACAACGCCGGCACCATCCGCCCCGAGGTCCGCGCCGCCGCCGACCGTGGCGTCGTCATGGACGTGGCCCACGCCGGCGTCCATTGCGACGTTGAGGTGGTCAAGGCCGCCATGGACCAGGGCCTGCTCCCCGACACCATCAGCACCGATATCCACATCGCACCGCCCGGCCGCATCGTCTATCTGATGAACGACCTGGTGAGCAAGTTCCACGCCATGGGGATGCCCCTGGCCGACGCCATAACCGCCAGTACCTGCCGGCCCGCGCAGGTGCTGGGATTGCAGGACAGCATCGGCTCGCTGGCCGTGGGGATGGAGGGCGACGCCGCCGTGTGGGAGCAGCGCCAGGGCCGTTTCGTGTGGCACGACATGGCCGGGCACAACGTGGACGGCTCCCTGCGCCTGGACACCTTCGCCACGGTGAAGGGCGGCATGATGGCGTGGCTGGAGGGCCGCTTGACTGAAATGGGGAACTGCTGACGGCAGCTAGCCAGCCTCCGGGCTATCCGCCCGGTTCGCCACCGGCAGCAGCAGGAAGACCACCGCGGACACGGCGAACAGCGCCGCGATGAAGTACACCGCGGCCGGGAACCCGCCCCATTCGTAGAGCGCGCCGGCGATCACGGACGACGTGGCGGCCATCAGGAACGCGGCGAAGGCCACTACTCCCAACCCGGTGGACGCCACCTCCCGGCCCACCACGTCGAAGATCGTCGCGGTCAGGATGGGCTGGTCGGGGTATAGGAACAGCCCCAGCAGCGCGATGGTGACCGTGAGCATGATGCCGCCGTCGAATATCACCAGGCCCAACGCCATCAGGCACGACCACACCAGGCCCGGCACCAACACCTGCTTGCGGCCGAACCGGTCGGACAGGTAGCCGGCCCCGGTCTTGGCGACCAGGCCCACCGCGATCAGTAGGCCGATGTGGAAGCCCCGGTTCCATTCGCTCAGTCCGAGGTCGTTGTCCAGGTAGAGCGGCAGGATTGTCACCAGCGCCACCAGGGCCATGGACCGGAACCCTCGTACCGACATCAGCCCCCAGAGCGCCGGATTTCTGAGCAACTGCCTGGTCGCCGCCACCCGGCTGGCCATATCCGCGCCGGACTGCTCCGCTTCGGTCATCCTGCCGATGTTGCGGAACGCCCACAGCGCCAGTACGCCCAGGATCAGCGGCACCGCAGCGTACAGGCTGAGCAGATTCTGCCACGTGAGAAACAGCAGCAGCGCTCCGGTGACCACGGGCCCCGCCACGTCGCCGATGCTGCCGCCAACGCCGTGAATCGACAGCGCCATGCCCCGGCGCTGTGCGAAGTGGTACGAAAGGGACGACGATGCCGGCAGGTGCCAGATGGAATGGGACGCCGCTACCGCTGCGATTCCGATGAGCAGCAGGATGTAAACGGGCGAAACACCGATGACCAGCGACCCCAGGGCGCAGATGGCCAAGCACGCCGCCAGCAGCAGCCCCCAGTATCGGCGCACGATGTCCACCGCGACGCCGCCGGGCAGCGCGACGATGCCGGCCGCAACCTCCCGCGCCGACAGCAGCCCGCCCACGCCGACCGCCGACAGGCTGAACGCGGCCTGGATCTCGGGAAGCACCACGATGAAGCTCTGCACTACCCAGTGGAACACCACGTGCCCCGAGGCCAGCCCGGGCATGATGGTGCGCCCTCCCAGCGGCAGGTGCGAACGGTCGGTCTGCAGCGTCGTTTGCGCTTCTTGCATGGCGCGCATTTTAGGCGCGTGGACCGGCTAAATCAAACCGGCAAGTCATCATCATCCTGCCCATCCTGCCTAACGATGCAAAAACCGCCCGTCCTTGACGCGATATATCGCCGATGTTACCGTGAATCCCGTTATGCGCATCGGCGAATTTGACATCGCGGAACCCGTCCCGGAGCTGCGAGACCCACACATGCTGGTCGTGCTCCGCCCCTGGATCGACGTGGGCAACGTGGGGAGCCTGTCCCTGGGCCGCATCGAGCGGCACCTGCGCAGCAAGGAGTTGGGCCGCCTGTATCGACCGGGCCGTTACTACGACTTCACCCGCTATCGCCCCCGCTCGTACCTGGTCAGCGGCAACCGAGAGGTGACGATCCCCAACACCATCATCCGCTATTCCAACCCCGAAGACGGGCCGCACTTGCTCACCACCCATCTGCTGGAGCCGCACCTTTATGGAGAGGACTACTCGGAGGCGCTGCTGGAAATTATCCAGTACTTCGGGGTGAAGCAGTACGCCCTCATCGGCGGCATGTACGACATGGTCCCGCACACCAGGCCGCTGGTGGTGTCCGGCCTGGGTACCGGCGAGCACGTGGACCGCGATTACGCCATCGCCAACGCCCGGCCCAGCAACTACGAGGGGCCCAC
>JAJDWF010000015.1 GCA_022825745.1 Dehalococcoidia bacterium
AGGCGACTACGTTCGCTTCGATGCCGTATGGAGCGATCCCAAACCGGTTCAGAAAGGCGGCCCCAAGATTTTCATGGGCGCCATGGGGCCGCTGGGCAGGAAGCACGCCGCGGCCTGGGCCGACGGTTGGTATCCGGTGGATATCGGCATGGGGGACGTCGCTGCGTCGATCGCTGCCTTTCGCGAGGAAGTCCGGGCTGCCGGCCGCGACCCCGGCGGCGTCGAGATCAACATCCAAATCATGGATCTTGGCAACTTGGATAAGCTCAAGCGGTACCGGGACCTCGGCGTCGAGCGTGCCACCATCGGCGTGTCCACCGACCTGTGGGAGAAGCCGGAGGCGGTGATGCCGATGATCGACCAATACGCGAAGATCATCCCGGACTTGAGCTGAACTTGCCGGACAACCTGTCGAGCAGGCGGTCCAGATCATCGGGAAGGGCATCGCCGCGCCAGGCCACGTGCCGGTCCGGGCGCACGAGGATCAGCTTGGTTTGCAGCCACTCGCTGTGATCGGGCGCTTCGCAGTTCAACACGCTCAAGGGGAATCCCCGCCTCCGGGCCGCTTCGACGAACGCATCGGTGGCAACGGCCGCGTCAAACGAGACCAGCGTGTAGCCGTTGCCGAGCGCGTCGTACAGGGAGGTGTCATCGTCGATCCAGAAGTGCGGCATGCGGCACCCCGGCACGCTGGAGGGGGTATGCGACCCCATTTCGTAGCTGGGCGCAGGGTTGCCGTCGTACTGAATGATCGGAGAATCGTCGTAGTAGTAGCCGAAGTTCAGCCCCTCGCAGGCGAATTGGGGGGCATTGATGTCATAGAGCTGCTTGCCGATTCGGTTGCGCAGGATGCGCCCCATGACGTGTCGCTTCTCGATCATCTTGGGAATGGCTCGCTGTTGGGCGCGCTCCATGTACTCGAGGGCCTTGCCCATCGCCAGCTTGCTCACCTGTTCGGTGATCGGGTGGCGCTCCCGCTCGTGGGCCTCCAGAATGCGCTCATCCGCCTGTCCGTTCAAGACTGCCGCCAGCAGCCAGGACAGGTTCATGGCGTCCGCTATCCCGGCGTTCATGCCGTAGCCCGCGAAGGGAATCCAGATGTGGGCCGCATCGCCGCAGAGGAAGACGTTGCCCACTCTGAAGCGCTCTGCAATCAACCGGCGCGCCGTCCAATCCTGGTGATGCACCACCTCCCAGGTGAAGTCCTGGCCGACCCCCAGCACGTCCCGGATCGACTGGTCGCGGTCCACCGAGTCAAAATCCCTGGACATTGAGAAGGTGCGATGAATGAGCCAGAGCTCCTCGCCGTCAATCGCCACGACCGTACCCGTCGTGCGCGGATTCAACGCCCAGGCCATCCACGCCGGCTTGCCGGGAAACAGATCCTTGATCGCCCTGCTGCGGACCAGCGAGGTGCGGGCCTTTGAGATTTCCGCATCGCCGACCAGCCTTATCCCCACTTGGCTGCGTACTGAGCTTGAGCCGCCGTCACAGCCGATCAGGTAGCGGCTGTTTATGGTGACGGATTCACCGGCTTTCGATTGGCAGGTGGCAACGACACGTCCACCCAGGTCCTCATAGGACGCGTCCTCGTGGGACAGGAACTTGGTGTCCGGCAGCAGGGTGATGCGCTCAAAGGTCCGTGCGTGCCGGAACAGAATGGGGTTCAGGTACAACTGGCTGACCCGCACCACCGGCTCAGGCGTGGGCCAATGGCTGTCCAGGTAGCCCGGTGCGCTGTGGGTGCCCTGGGCTAGGCGCTCGTTCCGGCTCGGTTGCGTGATGCGGGCAATCTCCTCGCCCGCAACGCTGGTGCAGTACAGGACATCGGTTGGGAAGTCGTCGGTCAGCCCGGCGGCCCGCACAGCATCCGCCACGCCGAGCTGCCGGAACGCCTCCATGGTGCGCGCCGCGACGGTGTTGCACTTGGCGTCGGCGGGTTCGTCCGCGGATCGAGTCTCCACAACCACCACGTCGATGCCGCGCTGGGCCAGATCCATGGCCAGCGTCAGGCCCACCGGTCCCGCGCCGATCACCGTCACCTGTGTGTCCATTGCGCGTAGGTTCCCTGCCGTCGATCACTTTGCGAAATGGTAGGCGATTGGACGGGGTTGATGAAACTGGTGCTTCAGGGTTCGGCCTGAAGACGCTCGGTGGCTAGGTATCGGTACAGCTTGAGCGCCAGCTCCGCCCGGTTCGTTTCCAGCCAGTGCCGAACGGCAGGGGCAAGCACCATCGTTTGGCAAGGTTCGTCGGCCACGACCGCAGCAACCCGTTCATCTCGAGCGCCTGGCGGCCAGACCACATCGCCGGGCGCGCACTGGTAGATCCGCGCGCCGGCGATGTCGTGTGCCGAGGCCCGGCCCGAAACGAGAAACTGCACGCCAGCCTCCGCGGTCCTCTTGGCGGCAATCGTCTCGTCGCGCGCATGTTCGCGACCCTCCAGCCAGTCGCGCAGTTCGTCCATCAGCGCCTCGAATTCCGCCTCGCGGTCGAGGTA
>JAJDWF010000148.1 GCA_022825745.1 Dehalococcoidia bacterium
CTGGGGGGCGGTGGGGGCGCGGCGCAGCTTCATGTTGGCCTCTTCCGGCGTGCGGCCGGCTTTGTCGAGGTTGCACCGTCCGCAAGCGGCGACGACGTTGTCCCAGGTATGGGGGCCGTGCTGCCGGCGGGGGACGACGTGGTCCAGGGTAAGGTGCTGGGAGCGCTTGCCGCAGTACTGGCAGGTGTAGTGGTCCCGCAGGAAGACCTCTTTTTTGGACAGCCGGCGGGGCGCGAAGGGGCGCTTCACCAGGTACACCAGGCGAATGATGGAGGGGGCGTCGAGAGCGGAGTTGAAGGTACGGAGCCTGGTCTCTTCCGTGCGGCGTTCCAGCATTTCAGCCTTGCCCTTGGCGACCAGGACGATGGCCCGGCGCACGGTACAGACGTTGACCGGAACGTAGTTCAGGTTCAGCACCAGAACGGGAGCGGTGAGGCGGCCCGGAATGGCGGGGTTGCCTCGCCGTCGTTTACCCTCCTCGGAGGCGGTTTCGGACGGCTGGCTGCCGTTGCGGCGCGGAGAGTTGGAGTGCCGGCCACCGCCCTTGGGCTGTCGGCCCGGCGCCTTACCCCTGGCGGCGTTCTTTCCCCGATTGGTTCGTCCCCGGCTTGCCATCTGCCAACCTCAACGCAGGTAACGCGTTCGCTGCCGTGTCTTGGCAATAGATGATGTGAAAATGAATGAATCTGCAATCATTATACTGGCAAACTCCGGCTTTTGGCAGGCCGCCCGGATTATGCGGCGTTTGCAGGGGGCGCTACAGCAATATCACCCAGACCAGCGCGCCGATGAGCAGGCCCAGGGCCAGGCCGCCGGCGTGATTGATGCGGACGGTTTTGGAGTCGTAGCCGATTCGCTGTTCCAGATGCCGGCCAAAGAAGCCGATGCTGATGACGCAGATCACCCCGATAAAGGCGAGCGGGCCGTAAACCAGCGCCGCCGACTCCGCATCCCGGAACACCCAGGCCAGGGCGACGAGCAGCCCGATGGCTCCCAGGGACAGGGCCATCCGCAGCAGGCCCACGCGGAAACCCCAGCCCATCAAGAAGCACCAGCCGGCCAGACCGAGCATCCGCCACGGGGATTCGACTATCCAGTCAAGCATGGGTGAATTGTCCGCGATACCCCGGGTTATCGCAAGCGGGCAGAGACGCGGATGCTATAATCCGGGCCATGGATGGCGGCCTTGAAACGAGTGCGAGTCAGGCAGGCGCGAACCGGGGTCCGGTGGTCGCGATTGACGGGCCAGTCGCTTCGGGCAAGACTTCCGTGGGGAGGGTGGCCGCAACCCGGCTTGGCCTGCGTTTTCTCGACACCGGCATCATGTACCGGGCGCTGACCTGGCTGGCCCTAGATTGCGGGCAGCGGGTCGATGATGACGAGGCCATGGGGCGGCTGGCGGAAAGTTGCAGCATGTCCGTGGCGCACGACGACGGGCCGGCGATAATCGCGGTGAACGGCCACCCCCTGAGCGCGGACGACTTGACGTCCGGGGTGATCGACCGCAACGTTTCGGCGGTGGCGGCCGGGTCGGCGGCGCGGCGCGCGCTGGTCATGCAGCAAAGAGCGATTGCCGCCAGCGGAGGGATCGTGATGGTGGGGCGAGACATCGGGTCGGTGGTGTTGCCCGATGCGGACCTGAAGCTGTATTTGGAGGCATCCCCGGAGGAACGCGCCCGGCGTCGCTTGCAACAGCAAAAGGAGGCGGGCAGTTCAGTAGACTACCAGCAGGCCCTGGCCGACACCAACCGGCGGGACCGGCTGGACAGCGAACGGGACGATTCTCCGCTGAAGGTGCCCGACGGCGCGACAGTGATCGATACGGAGCGGTTGGACTTCGATCAATCCGTGGCCGCCGTCATATCCCGGATCGACGCCGCCTCGGGCGCCCATTCCTGACCGCCAGCGATACGGAGGAGGAACATTGGCCTGGTTGTATCAGCCCAGTCGCCGCTTCGGGCAAGTCATCTGGTCGCTGACCGGACGATTGACTATCACCGGACAAGAGGCGATGCCTCCCTTTGGCCCGCTCCTGGTGGCCAGCAACCACCTGTCCATGAACGATGCCGGCACGCTGGTGGTCGCGCTGCCGAGGCCGATAGTTTTCCTGGCGAAAAAAGAGCTGTGGAACAAGCCCATCGGACGGTTCTACTGCAACGCGGTGGGAGCGGTGCCACTGGACCGTGAGCGCGGTGGGGGCGAAGCCCTGCGCTATGCGCTGGACGCTCTGCAGCAAGACCGGGCAATCCTGATGTTTCCCGAGGGAGGGATCAGCCGCACGGGGCAGTTGCGCCAGGCGCGCACCGGGTTGGCGTGGCTGGCTTTGAAGACCCAGGCGCCTATCCTGCCGGTGGGCATATCCGGTTCGGAGAAATTCCCGGCGTGGCGCATGCCCGTGCCGCTGACCAGTTGGCAGGTCAACATCGGCACTCCATTCACGCCGCCGCAGGTCGAGGGGCCAATTACCAAGCCGCTGCTGAACTCCGTGACCGACATGGTGATGGAGCGAATCGCGGCCCTGGTCCCCGAATCGTATCGTGGCGTGTACGCCGACGCCCTGCGGCCGAGGGTCTTGGACGAAGAGCGACGCGACCGGGAAAAGGCGCCGGGCCAGCGGTCAGCGTAAGATCGTTTCCGGCTCATGCCGGTAATGCAGGGGATCGTCCTCCAGCATACGCTCCAATTCCGCCGTCCGCAGGTTGATGGTGTCCATGATGGCGGGCGGGATACCGGCGTTCTCATTGACGTAGTTGCTGAGCAGTTCCAGTTCGTCAAATCCCTGGAAGCAATCCACCACCCCGCGCAGCGCCGAAGACAGGAATTGCGTGTCCTGGCCGACCCCGCGGCCTACGGAGAAATGGTACACGTACTTGAGGTTGTCTTTCAGGAAACGCACCACCGGGAAGAAGTCGCTGTCTCCCGAGACCAGAACGGCAGCGTCGAAGCTGCTCATCTTGGAAATCATGTCCACGGCGATGCCGATGTCAACGCCCTTTTCGCCCACCTGGGTGCCCTGGAAAGTGATGTTGCCATCATAGTCGTAATCCAACCGGTAAGGCCGGAAGGGTTGAACTACGTACTGACCGACGTACCGGAACTCCAGGAAATTGGTGTTCTGCTGGATTTCCTCGAAGACCGACTTGCGTAGTTGGTGGAATCGCCGGTATTCGTGCTCGTACCAGTCCTGGGCCTTCTGAATCACGAGCTCGGGGGTCAGCTCGGGGATTCTGCCGCCGTGCTCGTCGGCGATACGCTGCGCGCGCCAGAGATTGGGCGACCAGGGCGTGATGTTCTCAGCGTAATACCAATAGACCCGCACCAACTGGTGCTCCCAACCGGTAACGTCGTCAAACTTTGTCAGCGCGTCCTGGAAGAACTCCTGCCAGCGGAAGTGCTTCTCATCGAGGCGGTATTCCGGATTGTTCGGGTGGGGAGGATCGGAGCGAAAGTGGAAGTCCCGCAGGTTGTGCCGGAAGTTCTGGCCATCCACAAATATTACGGTTTTGAGTGGCATGTTGTTGCTCCTGATCATACCGGTAAAAGTATGCGATCTGTTTACTGCATTTCGTACCGACCAGCAAAACAGGTAGTTATGGGAATGGCCTCGCCGGTCGGGCGAGCCGGAACGTCGCCGCGGAGGATCGGCAAACGCCGGTGGAACCTTTAGTCCACCGGCGCCGTAATGTCGATGTCGTATCGCTGGAGCAATTCGTCAAGCTGGGCAGCGGTGCGTTCGTCGGGCGGCACCAAGGGCAGCCTGGGGTCGCCCACGTCAAACCCTGATTGGTTCAGGCCGTACTTGACGGGAATCGGGTTGGAGACGATGAACAGTCCCTTGAACATGTCAAGCAGCCGCAGGTGTTCCGCGCCGGCGGCTTCCACGTCGCCTTCCAGGGTCAAGCCAATCATTTGCTTGATCTGATTGCCGACCAGGTGAGCCGCAACGCTCACGACTCCGAACCCGCCCATGGACATGATGCCGAAGGTTTCGTCGTCATTGCCGGACCAGACACGGAAATCGTCGGGGGCATCCCGAATGACCTTGGCAATCTGGACGGGGTCGCTGCTGGCTTCCTTGATGCCGATGATATTTTCGATCTCAGCCAAACGAACGGTGGTGTCGTTGGTCATGTTGAGGCTGGTGCGGCTGGGAACGTTGTACAGCATCCCCGGCAGGTTGGTGCATTCCGCCAGCGCCCGAAAATGCTGGTAGAGGCCCTCCTGCGGGGGTTTGTTGTAGGCGGGCACGGTGAGCAGCAGGGCATCGGCTCCCACCTGTTCGGCCTCCCGGCTGAGCTCAATGGAGGCGGCGGTGTTGTTGTCGCTGGTTCCGGCGATGACCGCGCCACGGGAACCGATGGCGTCCTTGACCTCTCCGTAGAGGCGGGCCTTTTCCTCCATGGACAGGGCCGGCCCCTCTCCGGTGGTGCCCGTCACCACCAGGCCGTCGGATCCCGAATCCAGCAGGGCGATGGCAAGGCGCTTGGCCTGTTCGTAGTCAACCTGTCCCTCGGCGTCAAACGGTGTCACCATGGCTGTGATCAATCGGCCAATCTCAGTAGGCATGATCCGTCCCTCCTTGCCGGCGCCCGCGCCGAAATCTTCGACACATTTGGCCCGAAACCAGCTCCAGACTGAAGCATATTCCGGGCATTATACACATTCGTACCGGAATGGGCGATAGACCGGCAGAATCAGTAAATGAAATAGCTCCAGAGTCAGGTGCGGCGGCCGTGGACTGCGCCGCGCGAGACGGCGTGCTCGGCGATTTGCAGGGCGTTGAGCGCGGCGCCTTTCACCAGGTTGTCCGTGACGACCCACATGGCTAACCCGTTGGTGTGGGAGGCGTCCTGCCGGATGCGGCCAACAAAAACGTCGTCCCGACCGGCAGCATCCACCGGCATGGGATACACGCCGCGCTCAGGGTCGTCCTGTATTGTGACTCCGGGCATCGCGCTGAGCAGTTCCCTGGCTTCGCCGGGCGAAACCGGTTGCTCAAACTCCAAGTGGGCCGCCACGCAGTGGGAAACGAACACCGGCACCCGCACGCACGTAGCGGAGACCGCCATACCCGGCTCGTGCAGTATCTTGCGGCTTTCGTTGATCATCTTTTCTTCTTCACGGGTGTAGCCGGACTCGGTGAAGCTGTCGATTTGAGGGATGGCGTTGAACGCGATCTGCTGCGGTTGCGCTTCGGGCTCGGCGGGGCCGCCGTGCATCACGGTGCGGGTCTGGTCACGCAATTCGTTCATGGCCGCGCCGCCCGCGCCGGAAACCGACTGATAGGTGTCCGCGACGATGCGGCGGAGGGGGCTGGCCTGCCGCAGCGGATGGGCCACCATCACCAGCGGCGTGGTGGAACAGTTGGGAATCGAGACGATGCCGTTGTGCCAATCAAGGTCCTCGCCATTGACTTCCGGCACTACCAACGGAACCGCGGCATCCATCCGGAAAGCGCTGGAGTCGTCGATGACCATAGCGCCGGCCGCGGCGGCGACCGGCCCGAACCGGCGGGAGTCCTCGGTGCGCGCGGAGATGAACACCAGGTCGGCGTCATCGAAACTGTCATCGGTGGTCTCAGCCACGGTGAACGTCTTGCCGTTCACCTCCATCTTGCGGCCGGCGGAGCGCTTGGAGGCCAGGAGTTTCAAGTTCCGGTGTTCGGGGTACCGGGCCTCGATGAGACGCAGGGTTTCCTGGCCGACGACGCCGGTAGCGCCAACGATGGCGAGTTTCAATCCTTGCAGGTCCATTTCGCTCCTACGGTTACGCGACGCTGGCGCGCGCTTTGCTCCGAGTGGTTCCGCACAATTCAGGTTATACCCGCCGGGCCTGCCTGTCCATAAGGCGCCGGCTCCGCCGCCGGTACAATTACAGGCCCAGCACGGTTTCCAGCCCCACCGTAAGGCCGGGGCGGCTGACCACCTCGCGCACGCAGCGGAGTACGCCGGGCATGTAACAATCGCGACCCAGGGTGTCGTGGCGTATGCTCAGGGTCTGGCCGGCGGCCCCGAAAATCACCTCGTGGTGGGCGCTGCGTCCGGGCAGGCGCAGGCTGTGGATGCCGGCGCCGCCGATATCGCCGCCCCGGGTTTCGGGAAGGTGATGCACGGTGGTTTCGTTGCGCTGGAAATCGCTGTCCCGCTGGTCGCGCATCCCCCTGGCAATCGCCATGGAAAAGCCCGACGGGGAGTCGATTTTCATTTCGTGGTGGACCTCCACCACGTCCACGTAGTCAAAAAACGCCGCCGCCTGCTCGGCAAGCTTCTTCAGGACCACCGCGCCGAGCGCAAAGTTCGGGGCCACGATGATCCCGACGCCGTGCTCCCGGCTCATGGTATCCAGTTCCTGAAGCTGCTGGGCGTTCAAGCCGCTGGCGCCCAGCACCATGTGGATGCCGCGGTCGGCGGCCAGGGGGGCGGCGATCATGCAGGCATCGGCATGGGTAAATTCCACCATGACGTGGGGGTTGGTGGCGTCCAACAGAGACGCCAGGTCGGTGGACAGGGGAACCTCGCCGGCCGGCGTTGGCAGGGTGTCGCCTCTTGGAGTGTGGCAGGTTGCGCCGACCAGGTCCAGGTCAGCGGCCGCCGACACGGCGCGTACCGTCTCCGCGCCCATCCGCCCGGTGGCGCCGTGTATCAAGACCGAAATGGTGCCATTTTGTGCCGATGACGTCATGATTCAACACTCCTCCTCATTCGTTCGCTATCGTTGAGCGATGGCGCAATCGTACCGCTCCAGGCAGGACTTCACTACCAGGTCAACGTCTTCCGGGAGCAGGTATCCAGCCTCGGCTAATTTGGTGGCCGCCGCTTTCACCTGGGCCGAGTAGTCGTCGCGGCTGGCGTATCGTTCCTCGATGGACAACCGTGGATCGGCGGTTTCGGCTCTCTGACCGGCGGTGGCGGGGAACCAGTGGGAGGAACCCTGCATGGACATCAACTGCTCGGGCGCGCCTGTGTCGGGATGCCGCAGGTTCCAGCCGGTGTGGGTGCCCACGGGCACGGTGAGGTCGGGCAGGCGTATGCCGGCCAGGTCGTTGCCGTCGGCATCGGCGGCGGGAACCAGGTGCGGGTACTCGCGGCCCTCCACAACCGGATACGCGGCGATGCCACGAGCAGCGTCGGCCCCCACGTCGATCTCCCGCACCCGCCATAGCCGCGCCGCGTCCGGCTGGTTCCGCGACGGGATGCTCAGCGCAGCGTTCAGGTAAGACGCTTGAGTGACTGCCGTACCGTCGTCCAGGCGAGGGTGCTGGCTGGACGGCGGTTCGACGCCATCGGTTACCCAGCGGTCCAGGTTGAACAGGGCAGCGCGCAGCAGCGGGATGTAATCAACGGCGTTGTAGGGGTGCATTCCGGTGGAGCCGTCGGGGCCCTGGCCCACCATCAGATCGGGCGCGCCGGGCAGGTGCTGAGTGCCGGCGAACAGATAACGCCGCGTCTCCGGGGCCGGCTCCAGGTCGGCGGCGCCGTTGCTGTCGATGTGGGTCAGGCACGCGTCGCCGCGCCAGTATTCGGCGGCAGAGTCGGTGTAGATTATTTTGGGCACGGCGTTCAGTTCACGCAGCCAGTCGAGCAATCCGTCGGTCTGCTCGGTCAGCGTGTCGGTGAGGTTGTTGTCGGCGAAGGGGAACTGGTGGCCGAAGCCCGGGTTGGACTGGCACGAAGGCTGGGCGAAACGGTGGTTGAACTCGCCCATGCGTCCGCCGGCAACGTGGGGGAGCAGGCCGTCGAATACCGGGCTGCCGTCCTCGCTGACGTTGAGCCCGAGATAGACCATGTGGCGAAGCAGACGGCCACACTGGGACACACCATGGCCGTAGATGCGCTCGTAAGCGGCGAAATCGCCCGGCGGGTTGCGGAACCAGGCGGCGGCATCGCGCACGGCCAGCATCCCGCAGCCGACGACCACAGGGTTGGCGCCGGTGTAAATCACGTAGTAAATCTTGCCGGGCTGGAATCCCGATGCGAGGGTGATGTGTTCAGGGTCGGAGAAATGCCACTGGGAGCGCGAGATCACGGTGTCGGGTCCGTCCTCCCAATCGCGCACCAGCAGCATCGCGTCCGGGTCGTTCAGGTCAGCCACCGGGTACGGCCGGTGGTCGCGGTTGGCGAGCAGGCGGGTGGACTCGACCAGGTTGGGACGCATTTCCACGCAGGCCTGGCCGGTGACTTCCTGTCCGTTTATAGAAATCTCAGGCGCGTCCAGACCCAGGAGGGCATCGCTGCGGTACACGTCCCATTGCCAACCAATGGACAAGACGGAGTAGCCGTGGTTCAGCAGGAAACCGTCGCCCTCGGGTATTTCCGCGGAGGTGATGGGCGGCGTGGGGGCGCGGTTGAAAAACGCTACGGTGCGGCGTCGGCCCCGGTTCACCACTTCTACGATCAGCCGGCCGTTGCCCCGCGATGGGTCCTTGGGCGCGACCAGGGTGAAATCGGATTCAAAACGGACGCGGTCTTTATCGTCAACGGGGGCGTACTCCAAATCGACAATGGCCGTGTTAGCCGCATTGCCGGGATCGACGGCAAACCTAAGCACGCCCTCGATGCGTTCATACTCGCCATGCTCACCGAACGATCTCCCATCGGCGTAGGGGCGGCACTCCTTGATGTCCACAGCAACTACGGGCATGATGCACTCCTAACAGACATGGATATCTCGCGTCGATGGTAGCAATCACCCGGTACAGGGTCAACGATGACCGATTCCTACGAACCTGCCCGCAGCCGACTCTTAGCCCAACTCGCTGCCGCGATGGGCGACAATCCGGTGTTGCACGCGATGCGCGCAGTGCCGCGCCATCTGTTCGTGTCCCCGGAGTTGCGGCATCGCGCCTACGATAACGCTCCGCTGACCATTGGGCACGGGCAGACCATTTCGCAGCCCACCATGGTAGCGCGAATGACCCTGGCCCTGATGCTGCGCGGGGAGGAGCGGGTCCTGGAGGTCGGCGCCGGGTGCGGTTACCAGGCGGCGATCCTGGGCGAACTGCTGCCCTTCGGGAATGTAATCGCCGTGGAGCGCATTCCCGATCTCGTCAGCGCGGCCCGGCGCAATCTGGAGGCCTGTGGAGTCAGCAACGTCGAAATTGTCGCTGCCACCAACCTGCTGGGCGCTCCCGACCGCGGCCCCTACGACGCCATCCTGGTATCCGCCGGGGCGCCGTCCGTACCCGATTCCCTGGTCGCCCAGCTGAAGCCCGACGGACGTTTGGTTATCCCGGTGGGCGACCGGGAACGCCAGATGCTGACCCTGGTACGTCTCGCCGCCGGCCAACCCGTAACCCGGCGGCTCACCGAGTGCCGGTTCGTACCCCTGCTGGGGACGGAGGCGTGGCCCGAGAATTTCTGGGACTCGATACCGCTCCTGGAGACCCTGGATCCCTAACGGCGTCCACCGCCCTGCGCGCCTGCTGGCGGTATGGCATAATACTCGCAAATGGCTGCTGACAACATCATACTCGTGGGGTTCATGGCCACCGGCAAAAGCCACGTCGGCCGTCTTATCTCTCGGCTCACCGGGCGCCGCATGGCGGACATCGACGAGGAAATCGTGCGACGCGCGCGCAAGCCGATCCACCGCATTTTCAGCGAGGACGGCGAGGCCGTTTTCCGCGCCATGGAGCGGCATGCGGCGCTCACCCTGTGCGAAGGCGGCAACAAGGTAATCTCCGCCGGCGGCGGCGCGTTCGCCCAGGAACTCACCAGGCAGGTGCTGCTGGACAGCGGGGCCGTTTTCTGCCTCACCGCGCGCCCGGAGACCATCCACCACCGCATCACCCGGGGCAGTCCGAATGCTGCCGTCCGTCCCATGCTGGCCGGGGGCGACCCACTGGAGCGGATCCGCGAACTGCTGGAGGAACGCGCCGAAGCCTACGCCCACGCGCACCACACCGTCGCCACCGACGACCGCACGCCGGAGCAGGTGGCGGATGAAGTCTTGCGAATCTACGAATCCCACGTTAACAGTGTCCAGCCCACTATCACCCAATCCTCCGGAGGCCCACAATGACCAACCCCGACCTGGCCGCGACCGTACACCACTCCGGCGGCAGCTACCCCGTCATCGCCGGTTGGGGCATCATTGACCGACTCGGCGAACACATCAAGGAACTGGGGTTGGGCAGCACGGCCTACATCATCACCGACGAAAACGTGATGCGACCCTACGGACGCAACGCCCAGTGGGCTTTGCAGCGCGCCGGCATCACCGCCCACTGCTTCGTGATACCGGCCGGGGAGACCAGCAAGTCATTCCAGCAGGCGCAGGAAATCTACGAGTGGCTAGTTGGGCTCAAAGCCGAGCGGGGCCATACCATCATCGCCATCGGCGGCGGCGTTTCCGGGGATTTGGGCGGGTTCATCGCCAGCACGTTCCTGCGGGGCGTGCCCTTCGTGCAGGTGCCCACCAGCATGGCCGCCATGGTGGACGCCTCCATCGGCGGCAAGGTTGCGGTCAACCTGCCCCAGGCCAAGAACATGGTGGGCGCCTTTTACCAGCCCCGCGCCGTCCTGGCCGACGTGCAGACCCTGGGCACGCTGGGCAAGCGGGAACTCTCCGAGGGTTGGGCCGAGGCCATCAAGCACGGGCTGATCCTGGACCCGTCGCTGGTGGACGTGTTTGAAGAGCACGCCGAAGCCCTGATGGAAGTGGAGCCGGAAATATCCACCGAGGTCATCCGCCGCAGCATGGCGATCAAGGCCGACATCGTCAGCCAGGACGAGCGGGAAACGCTGGACATCCGCATCCTGCTCAACTACGGGCACACCATCGGCCACGCGCTGGAAGCGTCCACCGAATACGGACGGTTCATGCACGGAGAGGGCGTATCCGTGGGCATGATGGGCGCGGGCCGGATCGCCCGGGAGATGGGCATGATCGGCGACGACATCTTGGACCGGCAGCGGGACCTGCTGGTGAGGTTCAACCTGCCGATTACGGCGCAGGACGTGGACATCAACGCCATCCGGGGCGCGATGTCCCTCGACAAGAAAACCGTCGGCGGCGCCAACCGGTGGGTGTTGCTGGAGGACGTAGGCCGCGCCACCGTCCGCCGCGACGTGCCAACGGAAATCGTGGATGAGACACTGGCCTGGCTGACCGACTAGACCCGGTCAATCGCCGCCGGCGGCTACCCTGCCGGCGCTGCGGATCTCCCGCAGCCGGGCCAAGCGTTGGCCCCGCCGAATCTGGGCGACCGCGGCGATCACGAGCAGCGCGACTATGGTCAGCGCCACCAGGCCCGACACGCCCAGCAGCAGCAACTGGCCGATCAGCGCCAGGCTATCCGAACCGACCAGCCGGGCCAGTTGACCGATTCCAACCGCGATGCCCGCGTTCAGCACGGTCAGGCCGAACAGGCCCAGGATCCGCTGTGAGTTGACGAATCGCGTCGCCAGCGCGCCGATCTGCGTGCCCACCGACGCCGCCGCGAACATTATTATGGCGATGATGGGGTCAACGTTGCCGCCGAGGGAATAGAGGAACGCTCCCAGGGTTCCGGTCACGATTATCTGAAACAGGTCGGTGCCAATCGCCACCGCCGGCGGAATGCCCAACCCATACACCAGGAAGGGCATCAACAGGAACCCGCCGCCGGCGCCCAGCAAGGCTGCGATGAACCCGATCAACAAACCGGTAAGCATTGGCACGAACGCCGACATTTCGGCGATGCCGGCGTTGGGAAACGCCGGACGCAGGTTGACGGTACGCACTCCGGGGATGACGAGCTGGCTCGGCCCCAACCGGATGCCCTGGAACCATCGCGGCAAGACCCCTAAATCCCGACGCACCGGGCGGTAGCGTAGTCGCCGCAGCCAGTTCGCCACCATCAGGGATCCCAGGCTGAGCAACAGCACGAAATAGACCGCGCCGACTACCGGCCCGGATATGCCGGCCTCCTCTAGCGCGCTGTTCACACGCTCGCCCAGGAACACCCCCGGAATCGTGCCGCAGACGATCAGCACCGCGAGGCGCAGGTCAACGTTGCCCAGCCGGCGATGCCGAAGCGTGCTGGTGATCGCCGTACCCATTACCATCAGTAGCCCGGTTCCGACCGCGTAGATAGTGGGAACCCCCAGCACCAGCAGCCCGCCGGTAATCAGGAATCCCCCGCCGACGCCGAAGAAGCCGGTCATCGTGCCGACCACGATCCCCAAGAGCGCCAACAGCAGTGGCGAAACGGTAACATCGGCTATCGGAAAATACACGTCAGTGCCGCCGCCTCGGTTGACCGGCGTTCAGCATCCGCGCGACCAGGGAGATCCCCCGGCCAACCAGATCCCAAAATACGTACAGGGCCACGGCGGTGACCGCCATTGCCGCGATCACCACGACGGCCCACAACACAGCGTAACTTCGCAGGTCAAGGAGGATTTCCGAGAATACTGCCGGCATCAACGCTCCTTTTTCTCGCGTACGGTGTGGGTAAGGAGCTTGGCGGCAGGAGGCGTCGTTGCTTTGGCGGGGCAGCCCTAGTACATTTACCGAATATGACCGCACCACCCATCAGCTTCAAACTGACCGCCACCGACGGCGCTGCCCGGCGCGGGCAGATTATCACGCCCCACGGTTCGGCGCAAACGCCGCTGTTCATGCCGGTGGCTACACAAGCGACGGTCAAGGGCCTCACGTTCGAAGAAGTGCGCGGCCTGGGAGCAGAGACGGTCCTCAGCAACGCTTATCACCTCTATCTGCGGCCCGGCGTCCAGCGCGTCCACGATGCCGGCGGCCTGCACGAGTTCATGGGCTGGCATGGCCCGATACTGACCGACAGCGGAGGCTACCAGGCTTTCAGCATGGGTTCGCTGCGCCGCGTCACCGACGAAGGCATCGCCTTCCAGTCCCACATCGACGGCAGCCGGCACTTCTTCACCCCGGAATCCGCCATCGCCAACCAACACGGCATCGGCGCGGACATCATAATGTGCTTTGATCAGTGCGTCTTTTCCGCCGGAGACCCTGGTTCCGTGCGCGAGGCTATGGAACGAACTCACCGCTGGGCCGTTCAGTGTTACGACACTCACTCGGCAAGTCCCTATGCCCAACGGCAAGCGCTGTTCGGCATCGTCCAGGGCGGCACGTTGCCGGAATTGCGCGCCGAGTCCACCGACTTCATCACCAGCATCCCGTTTGACGGCTACGCCATCGGTGGGCTGGCGGTGGGCGAGACCAAGGCCGAAATGCACGACGTTACTCAGCAGGTATGCGCCGGCCTGCCCAGCGACAAGCCCCGTTACCTGATGGGCGTCGGCTCGCCGGAGGACCTGGTCAACTCGGTGGCGCTCGGCGTGGATATGTTCGACTGTGTCCTGCCCACCCGGGTGGCCCGCAACGGGGCGCTGTTCACGCCCGCCGGCCGGGTCAACATCGCCAACAGCCGCTACGCCGAGGACGACAATCCGCTGGACGACACCTGCGACTGCTACGCTTGCGCCAACTACTCGGCGTCCTACCTGCGCCACCTGTTCAAGGCGCGGGAGATGCTCGGCCCTCGGCTGGGGTCAATTCACAACCTCCGCTTCATCCTCAGGCTGATGGCCGATATGCGAGCGGCCATTGCCGCCGGGAGGTTCGACCGGTTTCGCGCCGATTTTCTGGCTGCCTACCGGCCTACCAACGAGAGCCGCCGGCAAACCCAGAAACACCGCTGGGTCGCCGAACGCGGCGCGTAGAGCCTACTCCCGGCCGTGTCCCTGTAGGGCCGCCACAATGTCCGGCATGACCGCGTCCACCCTGCCCTCAATGGCAGCAGGATCTAGCGCGGCCACCGGGTGCTGCAGGTACACCGAACCCGCGTAGTCGGGCCGGCCCAGCGAGACGATGTGCTGCTCCGCCGCCGAATGGAACGCCTGCGTATGCACCACCACCGTCCGCACGCCCCGGTCTTCCAGTTCCACTGCATCGCGCAAACTGCGCGCTACGCAGCTTCCTCAATCGCCCACCGCCGTTACCACAAAATCGCACTCGGCCAACTCGTCGATGATCTCCGGCGCGGCGGGAGCCGAGAACACCCACTTGGAGCGCACGACCGATTCACCCATGCCGTAGCGATCCGCCAGCCGCTGCCGGATGGCTTCCAGGATGGTGTCGGCGTTCCCCTTCCTGTTGTCCAGGAACCCGCCGGTCAGTCCATCCAGCGTTTCCAGCGGGGTCGCGGGCCGGCGCTCCGGTTCCTCCTGCCGGTCGGTGGGATCGACCAGGCCCAATTCGGCTATCCTCGTCTGTAGATCAATCATCCTGCCAATCCTGTTCATTGATGCAAGTTAATTCACCGGCGCGGATGTGATCCTGGAACCCCAACCGGGAATGTACACCGAGTGCCGGCCCGGTCCGCCGGCCACCATTATATGGATGTCCTCAGGCCGGCGCACCACCGGCACCATGGCGGTGTCGTCATTCCGGTCAATCCAGCGGGGCCACAGGGTATTGCGGTGCGTATGCCGGCCGTGGATGCCGCCCAGTTTGAGCAACGACAACGGTTGCCGCGCCAACTCGTACAGATACGACCGCACGTCGTTCTTGCTCCAGTCGGCGCCGGCGATAATCTCGGCATGTTCCGGGCCCAGCACCAGCAGCACGTCGCCCATCACGTTGATGTTGTTGCACCCGGGGATCGCCATGGACACGGCAAAGGTCGTCAGCAGGTCGTTGGGATTGTCGGCGCCGTGGTTATTCAGGTTGTGGGGCGCTTCGGCCGGATGCACCGTGACCACCGACTGCCCGGGGTCAAAGCCGCGCTCAACGTGGTACGCCTGCCAGGGGTTGGCCTCTTCGTTCTCGGCGATGCAGTAGGTGTACTTGCCGGGGTGTCCAAAGGTGGCCCGGTCTTCGTCGCCAGGGAGCGCGCCGCCCAGGTTGGTGAGCGCCAGTTTCACCGCCCGTCCGATGGTGGCGTTGGCCCGATTGCCTTGGCCGAAGCAGTTGCCGCCAGCATTCATGTCCAATTGCTCGGCAATCGGCCCGTTGACCACCACCAGCGGCGTGGCGATGTGCGTCGAACACTGCACCGACGCCAGGTTGAACCGGGGCAGCAACAACGCCTCAATCGCCGCGATTACGACAGGGAAATACTCGGGTAGACAGCCCGCCATCACCGCGTTGGCGGCCAGCTTCTCCACGGTGGCGCGTCCGCCACGCGGCGGAATCTCGCCCACTACCTCCAGGGCCGACCGCCCCGACGCATCCACGAACTCCCGTACCCGCTCGGCGGTGGGTGGGACGATGGGGAGGCCGTCGGTCCAGCCGGCTGCGTAGGCCAGGGCGAGGGTTTCATCGTACCGGTTTGCTTCCGTAGGGGCCATGTACGCTACTCCGCCAACTCTTGCAGATGCGGCGTGAACACGCGCTTGAACGCCAAAGCCCGGTCCACCATCCAGGCACGCAGTCCATCCAGTTCCTCGGGGTTGTCGTCAATCGTGCCGGGCCGCTCCGATGAAATCCGATAGTTTTCCCGCAGGTGCCGGTCCCAATGCAGGGAATCCGCCAGGTCCGATTCGATGCTGCCCCTGCGTTCCAGCAAGTAATTGAACCACTTATCATTCGTGTCCGGGTTGCCGGTGGCAATGTAGAGTTCGACAAAGAAGCTTTTTCTTGACCCCTGGAAACTGAAATTCCACGTGGCTCCCGGAAAGTCCGAACTGCATACCATCCAGTTTTGCGTCCGGTTGGCCCAGTTGCCGGAAAAGCCATGCCTTTCCAGGGCAATACCCAAAGTCGGCCAATAGGCCAGGTACCGGCTTCTCCGGCCCCGGATATTCCGGCGACCTTCGCTGTGGCTGACGCCGCCGATGAGTTTGTACCAGTCGTTAGGCATCGCCACCGCCCTGAAATGGGGCGCCGGCCGGGACTGGTCGATCCGCCATGCTTCGACCACGACGCCGAAGAATTGCGTGTCTTCATCGGTCCTCTGATTCAGCCAGTCCAAAGTCTGGCGATGCTCATCGCGGAACTCACGAGTAACCCACACCACCGCGTAGGCGTCGTAGCCGGCGGCGTAGGTCAACAGCTTGCCCAGATGGTCGTTGTTGGTGGTGTCCAGCTGGTTTTCGATGATGACCGGGCGGTCGCCTCCCCGGTCGTAAGCCAGAATGTCCAGCGAAAACGAACCCACCGCCGCCTCGGCAGTCCGCAGTTCCAAATCCAGCCCCAAGGCATCACCCAGGCGATCCAGGTTCTGCGCCAGCCACGGCGTGAAATCCTCCGCCTCATCGGGCCAAACTTCCCGCAGGTCAACCCGTTCGATGTTTCCCATATCCGCCATAATCTCATACCTCACACGCCGGTGGGGTTTCCGCACGCTCGGCTGGTTAATAGACCTTGTATTCCTCCAGCACCGCCGCATCCAGGTGCAGGCCCATGCCCGGCTCGTCGGGCGCGATGATTTCTCCGTTGTCCCACTCCGGCAGAACGCTGTTGAGCTGGTAGTACACCGGGTCGCGCTCCTCCTCAAACACTTCCACGAACAGGCCGTGGGCGTGGGCCGGCAACAACTGCACCGCCAGCTGCGGTTCCTCATGGTGCGCCATCCGGACGCCGCGCATCTGGGCCGCGCCGGCGACCCGCCGCCACTCCGAGATCCCGCCGCAGATGGCCGCGTCGATGTTCAGGATGTCCACCGCCTCGGTGTCCATGAGACGCTGCCCGCCCCACGAGCTGCTCTCGCCCTGGCCGGCCGCCACCGGGATGCCGGTACGCAAACGCACCTGCCGCATATCGTTGTCGGCGTCCTGCCAGCGGCAAGGCTCCTCCAGCCATGCCAATCCCATCTCCCGGGCCGGCCCCGCGAACTCCAGCGCTTCGTCCAGCGTCCACGCCTGGTTGGCGTCGCACACGATGATGAAATCGTCGCCCAGCGTGTCCCGAATCGCCCGCACCCGCAGCAGGTCGTCGGCCACCGCGACGCCGCCGACCTTCAGCTTGACGCCGCCGATGCCACGTTCGCGCTGATGCAGCAGATCCTCCACCATGAACGCGGTGTCCCGACCCTGGACGTAGTAGGCGAACCGCACCACCGGGGACCGGTCGGCGTACCCACCCAGCAGCGCCCGCACCGGCACGCCCAGCGCCTTGCCGGT